>CAZFAW010000215.1:0-5224 GCA_964517015.1 uncultured Chryseobacterium sp. | reverse complement strand
TCGAAGTCGTGGATGCTGAAGGCGTAGGGGTAGTTGTAGCCGTCCCAGCCCACCACATCGAAGGGATGCGTGGCGTACACCAGCTCGTGCAGCATGTTCTGCTTCTTCACTTTGATCGTGAAGTTGCCCTTCTCATCGTGCGTCTCCAACTTCTTCGGGCGGCGGATGTCGCGCTCGCAGAATGGCGAATGCTCCAACAATTGCCCGAACCAGTTGCGGTAGCGCTTCGGTGTGTACATCGGGCGGTGACTTTCCACGATGAAGAGGCGGTTGTCCGCGTCCTTGAACTCCATCGTGTAGATCATCCCGCGGGGGATCATCAGGTAATCGCCGTACTTGAAATCGATGTTGCCCAGGAAGGTGCGCAGGGTGCCGCTGCCCTGGTGGATGAAGATCATCTCATCGCAGTCGGCGTTCTTGTAGAAGTAGTCCACGCTCTTCGCTTGCGGCGCAGCGAGCACGATGGCCACATCGCTGTTCACGAGCATGGTCTTGCGTGCGGCCAGGTGATCCTTCTCGGGCTTGGTCTTGAAGCCGTGCAAGCGCAGGGAGCGCATGTTCTTCTCCACCGCGATCTTCGGCGTCAGGTCCTTCGGCTTGCCCAGCGCCTTCACCATGGTGGGCCGGTGCGTGTGGTAGCTGAGGGTGCTCATGCCATCGAAGCCGATGGTGCCGAAGAGCTGCTCGTAGTAGAAGCGATCCTTGCCGTTCTTGAAGACCGTGTGACGCTTGTGCGGGATCTTGCCGAGGGTGTGGTAGATGGGCATCTTCCGGTTGCGTGTTGACGTGTTACGTGTTTCGGGTTCGCCGTTCGCGCAAGCCTACGCGCTTGTCTTTGCTTGTATGGTGATGGAAGTCAACTCCGGATGCAGCGTGCCGTGGAACGCGAGCAATTCCTCTTCTTCGCGGATGCGGCGGCGCAGGCCCTCGGGGTCATTGATGGCCTTGGTCTTCGTGCTGCGCGTGATGCGGCCCTTGCGCCATGCGTCCTGCACGGCACGAGGCAGATCGTGGATCTCGCGACAGCCGGGTGAACAACAATCGTGGTAGCGCGCCGCGCAGGCCTCGCATTGCACCAGGAGCAGGTTGCAGCTCTCCTCCCGGCAATTTGCGATGCGATCGCTGGTTGTGCCGCATTGCATGCAGGCGCCCACCACATCGTCCGTCACGCGTTCGGCCATACGCCCATCGAACACGAAGTTGCGCCCGTGGAAGCGGCTGGCGAGGCCGGCGCGCCGCACCTGGTGGGCGTAGTCGATGATGCCCCCGTGCAATTGGCCCACGTGGCGGAAACCGTGATGGCGCAGCCAGGCGCTGGCCTTCTCGCAGCGGATCCCGCCGGTGCAGTAGAGCAGTACGGGGGATCGCTCGTGCCCTTCGAGCGCGGTGAGCACTTCGTCCAGGGTGCCACGGAACGTGTCCGCCTTGGGCAGGTAGGCGCCGTCGAAATGGCCGATGGCGCTTTCGTAGCTGTTGCGCAGGTCGACCACGCGCGCGCCCGCCGCCATGTGTGCGTGAAAAGCGGCAGCATCGAGGTGTTCTCCCACGTCGGTCACGTCGAAGGCATCGTCGGGCAGGCCATCGGCCACCAGTTTGCGCTTCACCTTGACCGTGAGCTTCAAGAAACTGCGGCTTTCCTCTTCGAGCGCGATCTTCCAGGGGACCGATGCGAAGTATGCGTGTGCGTCCAGGGCAGCGCGGAATCCCTCCAGGTTCTCCAGGGGCACGCTCACCTGGGCGTTGATGCCTTCGGGGGCGAGATAGACCCGGCCGAGAACGCCGAGCGCTTCCCATTCCGCGTACAGCACGTCGCGCAGCGCGGTTGCATCGGCGAGCCGCACGTACCTGTAGAAGGAAAGCGTGGTGCGCGCGGTGCCTTCGCGCGCCAGACGGGCCTCGAGGATGTCCGGACGATGCCGGTTGCGGAGGCGGTGGGTGTCCATGGCGCTGGCGCTGCGACGAAGATACTGGGAGCCTGCGGGGCGCCGGGCCCGACCTGGAGGCCATGTCGACCGATAGATTGGCATTCCGCGTGGCCCATGGCCCTTCCGGCTGCCCTTCGAGCAATACGCACCGCTCGTTCGCCGCGGTGGACGCTTCCGGCCGTGCGGTGCGCGCCTTGTTGGAGGAAGCGGATCGCAGGCAAGGACATCACCAGGAGCCGCTGGACCTATCGGGGCTGCCCGCTGGACAGTACACCTTGCGCTTATCGAACGGTGCCTGGATCACGAGCGTGAAGGTCTTCAAACGTTGACCCATCGCCCCATGCCCCTCCATGGAGGATCCGAACATCGCAGTATGCGGCCACCTCGTCGCCAATGCAGCGTCTTGCGAACGGAACGCACTGTCATGAAGCCATATACCGCAGCAGCGCTTGTGCTCGCCTTCTTGATGGACCCGTGCGCATGGGGGCAGGCCGGAGCCTTGGATCCCAGCTTCGGCACGAACGGTATCACCACCAACTCCATGGGCGTGGGGGTGGACCGGGTCTTTGCAATGGCCATTCAACCCGATGGCCGGATCATCTCGGCGGGCTCTTCCGCGAACAGGATGGCCGTGGCCCGGTACACGACGAATGGATCGCTGGACACCACCTTCGCCTCCGGTGGAATACTGACCACCACGCTGGGATCCGCTGGCTCGGAGATCCGCGCGGTGGTCGTTCAACCCGATGGCAGGATCCTCCTGGCCGGCACGGCAGCCGGCTACGACTCTCTCGGAGCAGGGCCCTACCCGGGCATTGCGTTGGTCCGGCTGAACGTGGATGGAGCGTTCGATCCCACATTCGGCACCGGAGGTTCGGTCATCACCGCCATGGCCACTTCGGCCTCTGGGGCCGCGCTTTCCCTTCTCGCCGACGGGCGCATCCTGGTGGGAGGAACGACCGGAGCGGGTTTCATGATCGCCCGGTACAATGCCGATGGAACATTGGACGGGACCTTCGGCGCGGGTGGCATGGCCGTTACGCCCATGTACATCGGCGAGGCGTATGCGATGGCGGTCCAGTCCGATGGCCGCATCCTATTGTCCGGACAGGTGCTCGTCTACGACACGGCAAATCTGGTGGGAACCCTTGATTACGCCTTGGTCAGGTATGATCCCGATGGCGCGCTCGACAACGCCTTCGGGATCAATGGACGCATCACGACCGACCTGAGCGATCTGCATCATCGCGATGACTATGTCCGGTGCATGACGGTGCAACCCGATGGCCGGATCATCGTCGCAGGCTTCTCGGTCGATCAGGTCACCGGTCTCTATTCCTTCGGTCTCGTGCGGTATGAAGCGGATGGCACGTTGGACGGATCCTTCGGCACCGGTGGGGTGATGGTGCACGACTTCGGCGGCAACTACCTCGAAGCGCGCGGCATCGCACTTCAACCGGACGGCAGGATCCTCGTTGCCGGTTGCACGTGGTCCGATTTCGCGTTGGCGCGCTACAACACCGATGGCACCTTGGACAACAGCTTCGATGGAGATGGCCGGCTGGTGACCGACATCGGTGCCAGCTACGACTACGGATCGGCCCTTGCGTTGCAGGCGGACGGAAAGATCGTGGTGGCGGGGTATACGAGCTACTTCTGTGCGGACCGCGATTTCGCCGTGATCCGATACCAGAACGACATCAGCACGAATGTGGCGCAACAGGCCGGCTTGGCCGCCGCAGCCATTGCCCATCCGGATCCCACCACGGGGATCGTCACCATCGGCTACACCCTTGAGAACGCCGCCGCCATATCCCTGGACGTGCGCGATGCACAAGGTCGCATCGTGCACGGTGTGCTTTCGCGCCAGCATCGCACAAGCGGGTCGCACCAGGAGACCATCGACCTCAGCGCACTGCCTGCCGGACAATACACCTTGCTTCTTGCGAGCGGTACCTGGGTCAATAGCGTGAAGGTCATCAAGCGATGAAGCGAACGTCGCGATCCTCCTGTCGGGGTTCGAGGAAGGGGCTGGCACGTAGGTTCGCGGGCATACGACGAACAAGAACCATAACGGCCTTGGGTGATGCCCCTGCGGTCTTGTTGGGTGCGTGGGGGGGAAGGCGTATGTCGGGGATCCGATCCGCGAACATGTATGCACGGCTGCTGTTCCTGCTGCTCGGCCTCGGTTCCTCCGTGGCCGGCCCGGCCCAGTTCGCAACGTTGGACCCTTCGTTCAGCGCAGACGGGTTCGACACACTTTCCACGAACGCCTGGATCGGCTACGACAACATGACCGGCTTCACGGAAGTCGCATTGCAGGCGGATGGGAGGATCCTGAGCGCAGGGTACATCGGCCTTAGCGAATACGCGTACGTTACCCGGCACCTGGCCAACGGAGAACCGGACACCGCCTTCGCGGACCAAGGGACCTTCCTGCTCCCGTTCTGGACCGCGATGAGCTTTGCCTTCGAGGACCTGGTCGTCCAACCGGATGGTAGGATCCTGGTAGCTGGAAGTTCCAGCGTGTTCAATGGCCTTGGGATCATCCGCCTGACACCGGGCGGGGCGCTCGACACTTCGTTCGCGGGGTTGGGCTACACGATCGTGTACGGTACGGGCGGGTACCTCGAGGGCGCCGACCTCTCGGTCCGTTCGGACGGGCATATTGCATTGGTGAGCCACGTGTACGATGCCAACACGGATGGCATTTTCGCCGCGGTGCTCACCCCGTCCGGAACATTGGATGCGGCGTTCGACGGCGACGGAAGGCTTACCTACTTCATTCCCGGTGAACAGCTGATCGTACGGCAAGCCGGTCTGGACAGTCTCGATCGCATCGTCGTGGCGGGCGATCATCCCCTGTTCGGGATGTTCCCAGGTGAAATGTTCGTCACGCGGATCGCCACGGACGGTTCCATCGATCCCGGGTTCGGCTCCGGTGGCTTCGTCTTCATGAGCCCCTCACCCTACCAAGGGCTGGCGAACGGAGCGCTCCATGTGCATGCGGATGGGAGGATCGTGATCGCGGGCGTGGGCCTGATGGTACGGTTGCTCGACGACGGTTCGGCCGATGGCACGTTCGGTTCATCCGGTACGGCCTACATCCCTTCGCATCCGATGGGCGTGGACCTTCCGCGTGGGTTGACCTGCGACGCCAGCGGGCGGTACATCATTTCGGGCGTATTGTTCGACTCAACACCCGATGTGTGGCAGCATGTGATCGTACGCCGGGTGGAAGCGGACGGTACACTCGACACTTCCTTCGGGCCGTCGGCTTCGTTCGTCTGGCCTCCGGT
>CAZFAW010000214.1:0-5290 GCA_964517015.1 uncultured Chryseobacterium sp. | reverse complement strand
ACCTCACTCCCTGATCACCCTCCTCAATACCTCCCGCCCGTTCACGCGCAAGCGCAGTTGATAGGTGCCCGCAGCGCGCGGCAGCGTGATCCTCCAACCGTTCGCCGTGCGCGCGCTGGCGACTTCCACAGCGGCACCCTTCGCATCGTACGCGGCGACGAAGACCACGTTCCGTCCGGTGATCTCCACCACGCCGTTCGCGCTCGGGTTCGGCCAGAGCGTGAGGCCGTCCATCATATCCTCCGCGATCCCGGTTCGATCGTCGCTCAGTGAATCGGATGCGACCAGTGTCGGCGTGCCGTCCGCGTTCTCGTACATGGTGCGGAACGTATCGATGCGCGGACCGCTGTGGCTGAACAGCTCCTGGTTCCACTTCGGCGGCACGGGCTGGTACCACACGCTCGCGTGCGCATGGATCATGCCCGTGTACCCGCCCATCGGCACGTGGTAATGCACGCGATCGCCACCGTTCCCCTCGGTGCCGAACGCATCGCGGTTGAAGTCGATGTCGTTGGTGGGCACACCGGCGATCAGCGTCGTGTCGTACGCCGGGTGCGTGGTGCTGAAGCCCTGCGGCACCAGGCGGTCGTCCTTGATCGGGTCCTTGGCGCGTTCCAGCACCGTGGTCACGTCGCCGTTCACGTCGCCCATCACCATCTCATAGATCTGCACCTGATCCCCGTCGGTGATCACATCGTAGTGCGGCTCGTAGGTGGCGTCGTGCCCGAACACCTCGTAGGTCCCGTCCCAGCGCCCGCTCTGGAACAGCGTGTCGCCTTCGGCATCGGTGACCACGAGCTGCACGAATGCGCGCCGCGAGGGATAGCCGCTGGGGAACTTGTGGCCGGTGAGGTTGATCAGGTCCGCATCGATGTAGGCCGTGTCGAGCGTGCGCCCGGCGAGCGAGAGGTCGAATTGCACGCTGTGCTGCTGCAGGTTGCGCAGCGTGCGGGCGATGGTGCTGTCGAACTGCGCGTCCGTTGCCGGAATGCCCAGCGCATCCTGGTGCTGCTTCAGCAACTTCAGCATGAAGGCGTTGCCGCCGGCCAGGTGGTGCAGGCCGTAGGGCGAGTGCCCCGGCAGGAACACGTACTCGCTGGCCAGGATCACGCTGTCCTGGATGCGCGGCATGTGGCAGTCGCGACAGGTCTTGTCCGGATCGCTGCCGTAGATGCTGTTCTTCCATTCGTGCCAGGTGGCCTGTTCCACGAAGTCGTCGCCGGTGGGGGTGCCGTCGAGGTCCAGCGTTTGCGTGATCAGGGTGTGGCAGCCAGCGCACACGCTGCCATCGAGGATGTGCGGGCCCTGCTGGGGCCGGAAGCCGACGAAGAACTCCATGATCGCCTGGTTGATCACGTCGTCCGGGTAGGGGCCGTAGACCTGGAAGGTGTCGTAGCGCTGTTCGCCGCTGAAGAGCAGTCCGGCGCTGTCGGGGGAGATGCCGTGGCAGGCCAGGCAGCTCACGCCGTCCATGCCGATGCGGCTGGTATCGAGCATGGCGGCGTTGAAGGGCGCGAGGCCGAGGATGCGCTGCTCGTGCTGGCCCAGGGGGGCGTGGCAGCCGGTGCACTTGTTCTCGATGGCCTGCTGGTGCATGGGGTTCACCAGCACCTCGTGCTCCATCTTGGCGCGGAAGAAGGGATCGCGTGCGCTGTTGCCCATCATGGTGCTGCGCCAGTCGTCGGTCACGTTCACGTCCACGCTGTCGTCATCGACCATGGCGATGCCGGCGAGGTCGTGGCCGTGGCAGCCGGCGCAGCGCCCCGCCGTGCGGAAGAGCGGGCTGAAGAAGACATCGAGCGAATCGGGGCCGCCGCCCATGCGCAGGAAGGCGAGGTCCATGCGCGAGTGGGGCCCCTTCACCGGGGTGGTGGCCTCGCTCCACGCGGCGAAGAGCAGCACCACGCCCGCGAGCGCGGGCAGCACGAAGCGGGGGCGGGCGCGCATGGTGCCGCGCAAGTTAGCGGGCCCGAACGCCACAAGGGCCGCCCGAACATGGGCGACCCCTGCGGTCTCACAACCTGCGCCGCTCAGCGCGTGCGCAGCTTCGTCACGTCCTTCTTCTCGTACACGTACACGTACTGGCCGTCGTAGCTCAGGGTGCTCACCGCGCCCTTGCGCGCGTTGAACTGCTTGAAGGAGCAGTCGTCCAGGTCGAAGGCGGCGATGTCGCTGTTGTCGGTCTTCATCAGCACCATGTCCTCGTGTTGCGCCTCCATGCCGCTGGCCTTGTACTTGTTGCCCTTCACCAGGCTGCCGTCGCTGCGCTTGTGGGTGCTCACGCCCTTCTCGCCGATGATCGCCACCATGTCCTTGTAGGGCAGGATCCGGTTCGCCAGGCTGATCCCGTCGTCGCCCAGGGGCACTTCGTAGATGTCGGCGCCGGTCTTGTGATCGATGCAGTAGAGGGCCTTGCCGCTGCACACGTAGAGGCGGCCGTCTTCCAGCAGGCAGTTGGTGATCGCCTTCTTGAAGCGCTCGCTGTCCCAGGCCAGGCTGCCGTCGGTGGTGTTGAAGGCCTGCAGGCCGAGGGGCTTCACGTTGCGGTAGTCCACGCGCCATTCCTCGTGGATGGTGACGCTGCCGTCGCTCTCGGTTTCGCGCCAGTAGATGTAGGCCTGCGTTTCGACCATGCCGCCGATCTGCAGCACCACGCGGCCGTCGGCCACCCACATGCCGGGGATCGCGCGCGCCTCCTTGATCTCGGGGCTGGTCCAGATCAGCTTGCCGCTCATGCGGTCGTACTTCTTGATGTACTGGCTCTTCTTGTTCTGCATGTCCAGCACGTAGAGGTCGTTGCCGTCCACCACGGGTTCGGCCACGGCGCCGTACACGCCGAAGCGCTTGGCGTGCGCCGGTGCGCCCACGATCCCCTCGGGGGTGAAATCGAACGCGGCCGACCATTGCTGCTGGCCCGTGGCGTAGTCGTACACCTGGATCCCGTTCAGCATCAGGAACACCTTGTTGTTCTCCAGCTTCAGGTCGTACACGAACTTGCGCGTCACCACCTTGCGTTCGGCGCGGCCCACGTAGGTGTTCTCCCACTTCACCGCGCCGGTGTTCAGGTCGATGCGGGCGATCTGGTTCTTGAACCCGCTGAAGAGCGCGGCCAGGCCGGGCCCCACGAAGTTCACGCACACCATGTCGTCGCCGTCGATGATGTACTTGCCCACGGCGCCGGTGAACACCTTGCTGCTCCACTTCTCCTCGCCCGTGCGCGCCATGATGTAGAAGAGGCCGTCCTTGGTGCTGATGCAGAAGGCGTCGCGTTCCTTCAGGTAGATCACGTTGTCCTCTTCCAGTTTGCTGTACTTCTCGGTGGTCCAGAGCGCGGCACCGGTGTTCAGGTCGATGCAGGCCACCACGTCGGCACCGCCCTTGCGCTCGAAGAGGAACACCGTGTTGCTCTCCCAGAAGGGGATCAGCTCGTCGATCTTGCGCAGGCGCGGGGCCATGTCCTTGAAGGCCTTGGTCCACACGGTGCTGCCGTCGGTGTTGCGGAACACGGTCATTTCCTTGTCGCTGGCGGCGTAGCTCACGTTGTCGTCGCCCGGGTTGGGATCGGTGCCGGTGTGTTCGATCCTGTGCTCCAGGCGCGTGGTCCAGACCTGGCTCATGTCCTCCTGCGCGCTGAGGCGCAGGGTCAGTGCGGCGGATGCCGCAAGGAGGGAAAGGGAGGTTTTCATGGTTGTGAGGGTTGTTGTGAGAGGTGGTCGGGCCTGCCTGTCCTGGGCCCGGTTCAGGGGAATTGCAGTTCGAGGGTGATCTTCTCCTTGTGGCCCTTGGGCAGCTTGAAGCCCAGCCGCCGGTCGTACCACTGGTCCTTCACCGCGTTCTTCCACGCGATGGGCAGGTCGCTCTCCTTCAGGAACACGCTTTCCACGCGGCCCTTGTCGTCGATCACCAGGTCCAGCACGGCGGTGCCGCGCAGTTCGCCGGCGGCGATCGCTTCGGCCCAGAGGCCTTCGGCACGGTCGCGCGTTATGGTGGCCAACATGCTGTCGCGCACCGCGGCGTTGTCGTAGAGCTCCACGCGCTGGGCGGTGGCCGCGCGGTTGGAGGCCAGGAGCAGGAGGGCGGCGAACAGGGTGCGGGTCATGGCGTGTAGAGGCCCAGGTTGTCGCCGAGCGCCACCAGCAGCCGCCCGTCGGAAAGCCAGCAGTAGGCCAGGCGACCGTCGTGCTGTTCGGTCTCGTGGGTGTCGTAGCGGTGCTTCTGCTCCAGGTCGATCAGCACGCGCGTATCGCCGCTGTCGGTGTCGTAGAGCGTGAGCTTGCGTTTGTTGTGGCCGTCGGTGCTGCTCAGCGCGAGGGTGCGGCCATCGGGGCTCACGGCCAGGAAGGGCTCGTTCATCAGGCTGCTGAAGGCGGCGCGCAACGGCTGCATGGCGCTCGCGTCGATCTGCTCCACGCGGCCGGGGCGGTCCACCATGTTCAGGTCCAATTGCTGGATGCTGTTGCCCAGGTGCGGCTGCATGCGCAGGTCGGCGCTGCTGTACACCAGCACGCGGCTCCCATCGGCGGTCCAGGCCAGCGCGCGCACGATGTCGTGGATCTCCGGTTCGGTGCCGAGCAGCCGTCCGTCCACCGAGTAGAAGGAGATCATCTGGCGGAACTTCAGCGCGGCCTTCATGCCCTTCCTGTCGGTGCGCACGCTGGGCACGGTGAGCAGCTGCTCTTCGGTGGGCCTGTGGCTCACGGCGATCACCTCGCCGCGCGGATCGATCGCGATCGCATTGGTGGCGCCCGCCACGGTGAAGCGCGCGCGTGCGGTGCCCTCGGGCACGGTGCGCACCACCACCGTTCCGCCATCGAGCGTGGCGAACACGCGGCCGTCGGCGCTCAAGGCCCCGTCCATGGCGCGGCCGCCGTCCACCACGATCGCACCGGTGGCCGGGTCCATGACCTGTTGCAGGCCCTGTACGTCCTTGTTCGCATCGCTGGTGAAACGCCACAGCTCCTTCAACTGCAACCAGCGGCCGTCGGCGGTGGTGCCCAGGCGCGCACCGGCGTGGTAGCCGTTCACGGCGATCGTGCGCCGCACCTGCCAGGTGCCCGTGTCGATCAGCAGCACGCCGCCGTTCGTGCTGATCGCCGCTGCGATCACGCCGCCCGGCAGTTCCACCAGGCTGGCGATCACGCCCTCGCGCGCCGGCAGTTCGATCTTGCGCAGCGCGTCCTCGTTCACCACCTGCGCGCTGGCCAGCAGGGCGGCCAGGCACGCCAGCGCCACGATCGTGAGGCGTTCCCAGGTGCGGGGCCGAGGCGGTTCCTGTGGGCGATCCATGGTG
>CAZFAW010000213.1:1396-5381 GCA_964517015.1 uncultured Chryseobacterium sp. | reverse complement strand
GATCACTTCAGCCGGATGCGATGGATGTTCGTGCCCTCGCTGATCGTGAACTTGGCCATCTCGAACGTGGGCGGGCCCGCCAGCCGCGATGCGTTGTTGCTGAACCCGTAGGGCTCGGAAGGGATCCCCATCCAGCCGGTATCGAGCTTCTCGTTCGCGTTATCGTCCAGGTAGCACTTGATGGCATAGGTGCCCGGCTTCAGGTCCGGGATCGTCACCCGCGTTACCGGCGCCTGTGCGGTCTCCGATACCGTGATGCATCCGTACTCGTTCTCGAAGCTGCTCCAATCGGGGCAAACGGCTACGCGCAGCAGGGCATCGGGGCGCGGCGGGCTGGGCAGATCGGCCACCACGGTGAGGGTGGCCTGGGCCTGAACGAAGCCGGTGATCAACAGCACGGGGATCCAGAGCGAACGCAACATGGGTCAGGGATGCACAAGGGTGGGACGCAAGGATAGTGCCGCCGCCAATCTCCGGCGGAATTCGTGCCGGGGGATCTCCACCGCGCCGAGCAAGGCCGTGTGGGCGTTCACGTATTGCGTGTCGAACAACGTGAAGCCGCTGGTCTGGAGCAACCGGACCAGGTGGTGGAAGGCCACGCGACTTGCACCGCTCGCGCGGCTGAACATGCTTTCGCCGAAGAACGCCGCGCCGAGGCGCACGCCGTAGATGCCGCCCACCAGTCGCTTGTCCGCCCAGGTTTCCACGGACAAGGCATGGCCTTCCGCATGCAGGGCGCTGTACGCGGCGATCATCTCGTCGCTGATCCAGGTGCCTTCGCGGCCCGGTGCGGGCGCAGCGCACCCGCGGACCACATCGGTGAAGGCGCGGTCCACGGTGCAGCGGAAGCGGCCGCTGCGCCACAGGCGCCGCGTGGTGCGGTCGGGGCGCAAGGTGTGCAGGTCGAACACGGCCCGGGGATCGGGGTCGTGCCAGTAGTGCTCGCCATCGTCGTGCACCATGGGGAACCACCCCTGGGTGTAGGCGCGCAGCAACAGCTCGGCCGAAAAGACCGGTGGCTGTGGCCGTGCGATCATGGCTCGATCTTCATCAACGGCCGGGTGAATTCGGCGGAGCCCGTGCTGGCGCTGAGCAGGTAACTGCCCGCCACCAGGCGCGCCAGGGCTTCGTCGCCTACGCGCAGGCGCACGTAGGTGCCGGGATCCACCGCATCGGTCGCCTCCCATACGGCCCTGCCGCTGGTGTCGTGCAGCTTCACGCTCACATGGTCGGACGCGCCGGTGAAAAGCAACAACTCGAAGTGGTCGGAGAATGGCACGGGCCAGACCTGGAAGAAGTCCGATGCCCGCAGGTCGGTGAGGTCCGTGCCGCCGAGCAACAGGTGTGCACGCCAGAAGTCCGGAATGCCGTACCCCAGGGACGCATCCGGCCCATCGTGCTGCGATGCGCTTGCGCGAACGGCCGCCATGATCCGTTGGGCGGTGGCGTCGGGATGCAATTGCCAGAGGCAGGCGGTGGATCCGGCCACCAACGGGCTGGAGAACGAGGTGCCGTTGATCAGCGCGAGTTCGCCTCCCGCACCGAGGCCCACGGTACCATAGCCCATTGCGCTCACATCGGGTTTCACACGGCCGTCGGCGCTGGGTCCGAACGAGCTGAAGGGGGCCTGCTGGCGATCTTCGCCCACGGCGCCCACGGCAAGGATGTCGATCGCGTCGGCGGGCGCGCCGATGTAGTGCCAGGGGCCGCTGCCGCTGTTGCCCGCGCTGTTCACGGGGATCATGCCTTTGCGCGCCGCGATGCCCGCGGCGATGCTGATCCGCAGCGTGAGGCCATCGAGGTCGGCGTAAGCATGGTCCATGGTGCTGTCGTCGAATTGCGTGTAGCCCAACGAGGAGTTCAACACGTCGCACCCCAGGCTGTCGGCCAGTTCTGCGCCGCTCACCCAGTTGTCTTCCTCCCAGGGGTACTCGGTCTCGGCCACTTCGGTGCGCAGCAGGGCCACGTCCACACCCGGGGCCGTGCCCAGCAGTTGGCCCGGCAGATGCCCGGCGATGCAGGAGAGCACCGAACGGCCGTGCCAATGGTCGTGGTACACGTCACCGTCGTAGTACGCGAGGTCGCGTGTGAATACGATGCCGTTCCGCGCGCGCAGTTCTGCGAACGCCGGCAGCGAATCCGCATCGAGGAAACCCGCGTCCAGGATCCCCAGCAGGATCCCTTCGCCGTGCGCACCGGCCTGGTGCAACAGGTGGCCGTTCATCATTTCGATCTGGCGGAAGCTGGCGCCGTACAAGCTGTTGTAGTAACCGCCGATCTCCTGCCGTTCCTCCTGGACCGGGAACTTCTGCGCATGCACGCGGCCGGGCCGGCCATCGTGGAGCATCTTCACGTCCAGTACGAACGGCAGCAGCGCGAGCGTATCGAGCGCGAGCGTGTCGGTGGTGCGGATGGTGACCGAATTGAACCACTTCTGCCGGTTCACCAGTTCGAAGTCGCCGGCGGCGAGCAGCGCGCCGATGTAAGCCGGATCCACGGGCAGGTCCAGGGAATCGATCGCGATGCCCTGCCGTTCACGGCGTTCCAAGGCACGGGGCGAGAGATAGGCCTCCGGCGCATCGAGCGTGAACGGGGTGGAGGTTTTATCGCGGAACTGCACGCGATAGGTGGCCGGTCCGGTCTGTGCGCGCGCCCATGCGCACGACGTGATCAGTACCGCCAGGACCAGCGACCGTTCGAACATGTACCAAAGATCGGACTTGGCGGGCGATGGGATCGCCCCCGCCGGGCATCGGTCAGCCGCCGTGGGCCACCGCCACCATGTTCAGCGTCCAGCCCCGGGTGAGGAACTGCTGCAGGGGCACGTCCCATTGCGAATTGGAGCGGACCCAGCGTTTACGCACCAAGCCCACGTGCTTGGCGTACCGCTCGTTGAAGCTGATGGTATCGATGATGTTGTTGAAATAGGTGCTCTTCACCGTCAACGTGCTGTCGAAGTCCATCCCGTTCACGCTGTACGGCAGGTGCAGGTCGCCGAAGGTGAGTTCCAGTTCTTCGCCGGTGTTGTACACGTTGGCGTTCCAATAGCGGTTCGGTCCGGCGGGGAAGGAGAGCTTCAAGCGGCGCATGTTCTCCTCGGTCTTCTCGGCGGCCGATGCGGTGCGCACCTGCCACCAGATGTCGTGCGTATGCCACACCCCGGCGGTGTCCTGCACTTCGCGCCGGATACGTTGTGCAGGGCGTCCCTCTGGATCGGTGAAGTCCTCGAACACGGTTTCGCGCACGCGGTAGCTCACCGTGCCGGAAATGGAATTGAATTCGTCGTACCACGTGCTGTCCACCTGGTATTCCACCCACTTGCCCACCTGGGTGGGGAAGTAGTCGAAGCCCAGGTCCACCGGTTCGGTGGTGTCCTTGCTGCAGCCGATCAGCACAAGGCCCAGGACCGCTGCTGCACCGAAGGGGCGAAGGAGGCGCATGTTCATGGTCTAGACGCGATCGGGGCCTCGGGGTTGGCCGGTGCGCGATCGATGAAGCCACCGCCCAGCACATCGTCGCCCGCGTAGAACACGGCGCTCTGGCCCGGTGCGATGCCTTTCACCGGTGCGTGGAATTCCACCTTCACGCGCCCGCCGTCCATGGAAAGGGTGGAGGGGGTGCCCCGGTCCTTGTAACGGATCTTGGTCACGGCTTCCACGGGACCGTTCAACGCAGGCAGTTTCTGGAAGTTCGGCGTGCGCACCCACATCACCTGGCGGTCCAGGTCGTCTTTGCGCCCCAGCACCACGGTGTTGGTTTCCGGGCGGATGTCCGTCACGTACAGGGGTTCGCCCACGGCGATCCCCAGGCCCTTGCGCTGGCCTATGGTGAAGAAGGGGTACCCGTCGTGTTCGCCCAGCACGGCCCCGTCGGTGCCCACGAGCTTGCCGCCGGCGAGCTGCTCCAGGCGTTCGGGGTGCTTGCGCTTCAGGAAGCCGCGGTAGTCGTTGTCGGGTATGAAGCAGATCTCGTAGCTCTCGCTCTT
>CAZFAW010000213.1:0-1296 GCA_964517015.1 uncultured Chryseobacterium sp. | reverse complement strand
TTGATGAAGGTGTTGCAGAGCACGCAGGGGTTGGGCGTGCGGCCGGCCAGGTATTCGCTGGTGAAGTTGCCGATGATCTTGCCGCCGAACTCCTCGCGGATGTCGAGGATGATGTGCGTGAAGCCCCGGCTAACCGCCATGTTGCGCGCATCGGCGATGCTGTCCAGGTCGCAGCACCCCGTGATCCGCTTGCCCCCGCTGGCGTCGGCGTAGTCCCAGGTCTTCATGGTGACCCCGATCACCTCGTACCCTTCCTCGTGCATCATCAGCGCGGTCACGGAACTGTCCACGCCGCCGCTCATGGCCACGAGCACGCGCCCATGCCTGCTCATGGCGTGCTACGGATCGGTTCGCCGTTGGCGTAGACCTCCGTCTTCACCACCGTGCCGCTCTCGGACATGGTCTTCACCTCGCCGTCCAGCCGATCGTTCTTGTAGGTGCCGCTGCGTGCCACCACCTGGCCCTCCCAGACCTTTTCGTCCTCCGCCGGAATGCCGAACTGCGGATCGCCGGCCACGGTCTTGGTGACCAGCCGGCCGTTCGCGTGGTATTCCTTGAAGGGGCCGTTCCTCTTGCCGTCGCGGTAGGTCACTTCCTCCTTCAGCTGATCGTCGTCGTAGTAGGTCTTGAACGTGCCGTTCATGTAGTGCGTGTTCACCGGTTCGCCCTGGGCGTATGCCATGGTGAGTTGGATGGAGCCATCCTCGTTGTAGTAGATCCATACCCCGTCGCGCGCGCCGTTCACCGCCTTGCCTTCGATCTCCTTCTTCCCGTTGGGTTGGAACCAGGTCATGGTGCCTTCGGGCTCTCCGTTCACGAACTCGGCCTGGGCCTTCACCGTGCCGCTGGGGAAGTACTGTTTCCACGGGCCGTGCTGCACGCCATGCCGCCACATGGTCACCTCGGCCTGTTTGCCATCGCGGTAGTACACGATCCGCTCGCCTTCCAGTTGTCCGTCCGCGTAACGTTCGATGCTCTTCGCGTGGCCCTCCTCATCGTAATAGTTCCAGGTGCTGTCCTTCTTCTGGCCGTGGTAATTGCCGCGGGCCATCACCTGCCCATTGGGGTGGTAGTGCACCGCGCGGCTGTTCGTCCCGTCCGGAGCAAAGGTCTGTTCGGTGGTCAGCGCGCCTTCGTCGCTGTAGTGCCGGAACACCCCCTGGGGCTTGTCGTCTATGAACTGGCCCATGTAGCGTGTCTTACCGTTGGGCCAGGTCTTGGTCCAGGCGCCCTGCTTGCGACCCTGGGCATCGGTGCGGTTCACCTCGGCCGCTGGCGGTTGCGCCACGATCGGGG
>CAZFAW010000212.1:4301-5382 GCA_964517015.1 uncultured Chryseobacterium sp. | reverse complement strand
CGGGCCACGCTGGCACAAGGGCGCTTCGAGACCGCGGCCGGTCATGCATTGGATGCCCTGGAGATCACGCCCGCCATACCCGAGGCGCACCACCTGCTGGGCGTGGCGCTGGCCTGGCTCGGTGAATGGGACGATGCACGGCAGAGCCTGGACCTGGCGATCCAGTTCGACCCGGAGGCCACCCATAGCCACCGCTTTGCGGCCTTGGTGGCCGAAGCGCTTGGCGACGCGGCCGCGGCGGAAGATCACGCGGCCAAGGCCCGAGCGGGTGCAGCCTCTGCGGAAAAGCGACCCTTCGGGGCGGCCGATCTGGCCGTAAAACACAGCCTGCGCACGCGCTGATCAGCTGCGCTTGCTGCGGTGCAGGGCGCGATCCACCACCGCCGCCATGCGCGCTTCGTCGAGCGCCCCGCCGAGAAAGGTGTTCACCGTGTGCACATGTGCGGCGGCATCGGCGATCAAGCCGCCGTGGGGCACGCGCAACACCGCCGTGTGCGGCCATTGGCCCAAGGTCGCGTGCATGCGGTCGAGGTCCTGCTGGAAGATCGCCTTCAACCGCTCGGCCGCGAGCGCGCCACCCGGCTTGCCCAGCCGTTCCAACATCTTGCCCTGGCTCAGCAGCACTTCGTCCAGGTCGCGCTCCATCACGATCACCCGATAGGCCTTGTCGGCCGGCAGTTGCGTCACCAACCGGTGGATCACTTTCACCACTTTCCCTTGGGCATGGTCCAGCCAGCCCGTATCGCCCGGCAGCCCCTTCACGCGTTCGAACTCGAAATAGCCCTTGGGGTTGTCGGTATCGGGGGTGCGCACGCCATCGGTCAGGGCCTCCATGCCGCCGGCCACGAGCATCTGCATCATCATGCTGGTTCCGGAACGCGGAAGGCCGGACACCACGGTGATCGGTTCGGACATGGTGAAGGCTGGCAACTGTGGAATTATCGCACCAATGATCGGCAATTCGACGGACTTATGAACATTGACCGGGCAACAGCCTTGACAAACCGACCAAATGCCCTTACTTGGGGGTTCGGAACAAGTTCCAAAACCAAACCCGACGATCATGCAAGATCACGTACTC
>CAZFAW010000212.1:0-4201 GCA_964517015.1 uncultured Chryseobacterium sp. | reverse complement strand
ACCAGCGGGCTGAACTGGTTCACCCCCTCGAGCCCGGGATCGGGCGGTGTCATGCGCTTTCCAGGGGTCACCACTGGACCGGCGGGCAACCTGGCCTTCGGCACCAGTGTGGATGCCGCCGGCAGCTACGGGACCGGTGTCTCCGGGAACGTGGTGTTCGGATCACCAGGTGGAGGCAACTGGGTGTTGAACTCCGATAACTACCTCGGGTTCCGCTTCTATGCGGCCGATGGCCTGCTGCACTATGGATGGGCCAAGATCAACGTGGGCGCCACCAACACGGTGCGCACCTTCGTCGAGTTCGCATGGGAAAACACGGCGAACACCGCGATCACGGTGGGTGCCACCTCTTCCGGTTGTACGCCGGGTGCCGGTTCGGCTGCGGCCATCAATACCAGCGGTTGCGGCAACCCGTACGACATCCAAGTCACCATTACCAGCGTGGGCAGTTCCTCGGGTGGTACGGTCGACATCCAGATCGACGGCAGCACGGTACAAGCCGGTGCAACGGTGGCGGGCAGCCCCTACACCTTTACCGGGTACACGGCAGGCCCCACTTCCCACAGCGTGACGCTGGTGCACAGCGATGTGTTGTGCAACACATCGATCGGTTCGGTGAGCTACAACCCGTTGTGCAACGACAACGTGTGCTCGGCCACGGCGCTGACCTTCGGCACCAACGGTCCGTTCACCAACGTGGGCGCCACCACCGAAGTGGGCGAAGCCGCTCCGCCCAACGGTTCCTGTACCGGCCAGTCCAGCTGGTGCAACGTGATAAGCAACACCGTGTGGTTCACGTTCGTGGCACCCGCCACGGGCCGCGTGAGCATGAACTTCGGTACCACCCAGAACTGGGACAGTGAGATCGCCATCTGGAGCGCGCCGGATTGCAACGCCCTGTTGAGCGGCGGTGCGACCCTGATCGCCGCCAACGACGACATCACCGGTTCCTCCCCCTTCCATGCGGCGATCACGCCCGTGTGCCTGACGCCCGGTGTGACCTACTATGTGCAGGTTGACGGCTACGGCAGCACCACCAACGCCGCCTTCCAGCTCGTGCTGGTGGACGAAGGCTTGGTCTGCGACGACAGCGACCTGTGCACCGACGACAGCTACGACTGCGCGAACAACGTGTGCGTGTTCACGCCGATCCCCACCGACGACGGTGACCCCTGCACGGTGGATGCCTGCCTGGGCGGCGTGGTGAGCCACACTCCCATGGATTGCGACGATAGCGATGCCTGCACGGTCGATGCCTGCGTGGCCGGTGTTTGCCAGCACACGCCGATCACCTGCGACGATAGCGATCCCTGCACCACCGATGCGTGCGTGGGCGGTATCTGCGTCTACACTCCGCTGAACTGCGACGACCTGAACCCCAACACGCTCGATGAGTGCGTGGGTGGCATCTGCACCCACACCCCGATCGGCGGTTGCTCCGACAACGACATCCTGTTGGAGATGATGACCGATGCCAACGGCGCACAGACCAGCTGGCAGATCGTGAACCAGGGCACCACCACGGTGGTGTGCAGCGGTGGCACCTCGCCCACCTACCCGAACAACACCCTGGTAACGGCCAACTGCTGCCTGCCCGACGGTTGCTACGAACTGAAGGTCTACGACAGCTTCGGCGATGGCATGACCACCGGTGGCTACCGCTTGAAGGACCAGAACGGCAAGCGCATCGTGGACAACTGGAACGACGGCGCCTTCGGCTCGCTGAGCACGATCGACGCGAACACCGGTTTCTGCCTCGACCTGGGCACCGACCAGATGATGGGCAGCAGCTGCGATCAGGAAACCCTGCTGAGCACCGCGATCCTCGTGGCCGCGGAGAACAACGCGGTGACGGGCCAGTACGGCATCACCAACAGCACCAGCGGTTACCAGTTCCAGATCTTCAACCCCGACGGTGGCTACCTGCGCAACATCTTCCAGAACATGACCACCGGTGCGGGCACCGGCGCACAGAAGAGCCGCAGCCTGTTCCTGGGCTTCACCACGAACCCGGTCCCGTCCCTGACCCTGCTGAACATTCGCGTGCGCGGACGCATCGCGGGCGTGAACAACGCCTACGGTCCGGTGTGCCGCATGAAGGTGACGCCGCCCTCGGGCTGCCCCACCACGCAACTGGACAACGACCCGAACCACGTGGGCAGCACCTACAGCTGCGGCGTAACGGGCAAGGTGGTCGGTGCCAGCGGCAACGCCGGCAAGATCTTCGCGATCCCCGTGGCCGGTGCGAACAAGTACAAGTTCCGCCTGCAGAGCGGCAGCTACATCCGCAACATCGTGGTGACCACGAACTACCTGCAGCTCACCAACTGGAGCAGCAATCCCTTGCTGTGCGGCACCAACACCTACAACGTGGACGTGGCCGCCAGCATAAACAACGGGGTGAGCTACTGCCCCTTCGGAGCGGTGTGCACCGTGGGCATCACCGGCGGTTCCAACTGCACGAGCCTCGGCGAGCTTCAGGCGCTTGGCGCGGATGCCACCAGCGAACTGAACATGTGGCCCAACCCGAACAACGGCGATCAGCTCTACCTGCAGATGACGGGCATCGATGCCCGCATCACCGAGGTGAGCGTGGAGGTGAACGACCTGTTCGGCAAGCGCGTGATCGGTGGGACGGTGGTGACCGGCGGTGGCGACCTGAACCATGTGATGGAGCTCGGCAGCATCGCCAGCGGTGTGTACACCGTGACGGTGACGGCCGGCGACGTGATCAAGACCCAACGCCTGGTGATCCAGTAAGCACCAGAGGACCAGATGTGGAACGCCCCCCGGCATTGCCGGGGGGCGTTCTGCATTCGGGCCCCATAGGAGCCGCGCGGTGCGTTACCAATGCCCGGTGTGCGCGGAGAAGCGAAGCGGGTAGAGAGAAGTAGTGTCCATTGGAGAGCAACACGCGGGCGCGCATCGCGCGATCCATCGCCCACACCCGGCCGGCGTAGCGCTCTGCTCAGCGCTTCACCACGGGCACCGCCCAGGCCCCCTGCCCGGTACGCACCTGCAATGTGTACCGGCCCGGTGCGCACGCAAGCTCCACGCATGCGATCGGGAACACCAGCGTTCCCTGCTGCACCGTGCGGCCCACGGCATCGTGCAGGGTGTAGTGCGCAGTGGCGTGCGAACCGGCCAGCGATACCGTGATCGCCTCGGTTGCCGGGTTCGGGGCCACGTGCACCCGGGTCCCTGCGTGCGCCTCGTTCAGGCCCGTGCCCGGTCCGGCTTCCACCAGATCACCGCGCGGCCCTCCCCCGTCGGTCGTCAGGTCGAAACTGTGCAGGATCGTGTGCACGTCGCTCACGGGATCGTACGCGTACACGGTGCCCAGGCCCAGCGTGCCGCCGCCGCCGCACATGCCGTAGATGCGCCCGTCGCTGCCCACGATCGGGTTGCCCACCACGGCCCCACCCGTTGTGGCACCGAAGGAAAAGAGCTCCTCGAACGCATCGGTGGAGGGCGTGATGCCAAAGAGAAAGCCCGAACCGTTCAGGCCGCCGGAGGCCACCGTGCCGACCAGCAGGTCCGGGCCGGCGTTCACCATGGACGACCAGCAGTTGTTCCCCGGCACGGTGTCCAGGCTCACCAGGGTCACGAACTGATCGCCCACCGGATCGTACTTGTACAGGATGCCTTTATTGCCCAGGCCGCCCGTGTAGGTGGTGCCGTAGAACCATCCGTTGGCCGCTTCGCACAAGCCGCCGTAGGGCGTGTCGCCACCCTCGCCGCCGGTGAAATGGTGCAGCGTTTCGAAGGTGTTGCCGATCGGATCGAACCGGAAGATCGTGCCCACGTTGAAGGTGCCGCCGAAATGGGCCGTGCCGTAGAGCCAGCCGTCGCTGCCGGAGAGCAACTTGTCGGTGATCCCGCTGCCGTCGGTGGCCGTGTTCAGGCCGTGCACGATCGTGTACGCATCGCTGGAGGGGTCCACGCGGTAGATGCTGCCGCCCCCGGCCCCGCCCATGTACTGGCCGGCGAAGAGCATTCCATCGTCGGTGCCCTGCACCAGGCTGCCCCAGTTGCCGCCGCCGTCGGTAATGGTGAAGTCGTGGATCTTGTGGAAGCCGGCCCCGGCGGGATCGAAGGAAAAGAGCGTGCCCGCGACCGGGCTGCCCGAGCCGCCCATGAAGGTGGTGCCGTACAGCTTGCCGTTCGCCGAGAGGCACATTCCGCCTTCCGGCCCCCAGCC
>CAZFAW010000211.1:0-5390 GCA_964517015.1 uncultured Chryseobacterium sp. | reverse complement strand
CCTTTGAGGATCGACGGCATGAACTTGTTGTCGATCACACCGCCCACGATGCAGTTGAGGAACACCAGCTTGCCGCCGGTCTGCAGGTCGATCACCTGTTCGTCGCGCACGCTGAGGCCCGCGGGCTTGGGTATGCCCTCATACCAGGGTTCGATCTTCAGGTGCACCTCGCCGAACTGGCCGGCGCCACCGGTCTGCTTCTTGTGCCGGTACATGGCCTCGGCCCCTTTGCGGATGGTTTCGCGGTAGGGGATGCGTGGCGCGCTGAACTCCACCTCCACCTTGTAATGGTGGCTCAATTTCCATTTCAGCAGGTTCAGGTGCAGTTCGCCCTGGCAACCGATCACCTGCTGGCTGCTCTCGCGCATGTAGGTGAGCACGATCGTCGGGTCCTCCTTCTGGATCTCGAGCAGCGCGGTGTGCAGCTTCTCCTCCATCTTCTGGTCCTTCGCGCGGATCACCTGGCGCAGGCGCGGCTCGGGGAAGGCGATGGGCTTCAGTTTGATGGCTTTGCCCGGCGTGTGCAGCGTGTGCGCGGTGGCGGTGTCCTTCAATTTCAAGGTGCCACCGATGTCGCCGGCCACCAACTGGGTCACCTGCTTGCGGTCCTTGCCGTCCACGATGAAGAGCTGGCCGATGCGTTCGGTGGTGCCGGTATTGTCGTTCACCAACTCGCTGCCTTCCTTCACTTCGCCGCTCATCACCTTGAAGAGCGTGATCTGGCCGGTCTTCGCTTCCAGCGCCGTCTTGAAGGTGAACAACACGGTGGGACCATCGGCCTTGCAGGGCAGGCTGCCGCCACCTTCCAGTTCCTCGGCGGGCATCTCGGTGGCGCTCGGTGCCACGTTGTCGATGTAGCCCATCAAGCGCCCGAGGCCCATGTTGCGCAGAGCGCTCAGGCAGAACACCGGGAAGCAGGTGCGCTTCATCATGCCCTGCTTCAGGCCCTGGCGCATCTCGTCCTCGTCGAGTTCGCCCTTTTCGAAGTAGTGCTCCATCAAGGTCTCGTCGTTCTCGGCGGCCTTCTCCACCAGTTCCTTGTGCAGCGCTTCGGCCTTCGCCTTCTCACCATCGGGGATCGGTTGCTTCTCCGGCTTGCCGCCCGCATCCTTGAACACGTACATGGTCATCTTCAGCAGGTCGATGATCCGGTGGAAGCCATCGCCTTGTTCCACGGGGTATTGCATCACGGTGACCGCGCTGCCGAAGTGCTCCTTCGCCTGTGCCACGGTCTGATCGAAGTCGGCATTGGGGTGGTCCAGCGCGTTCACGCCGATGATCACCGGGCGGTCGTAACGCTGCATGTGGTCCCACACCAGGTCGGTGCCCACTTCCACACCGTGGTGGGCGCCGAGCAGCAGCACGCAGGTATCGGCCACGCGAAGGGCGGGGATCGTTTCGCCGATCAAGTCGTCGAGGCCGGGCGTGTCGATGATGTTGATCTTGTAGTTGCGCCACTCCGTGTGGAGCACGGTGCTGTACACCGAGCTGCCGCGTTCGTGCTCGATGTCGTGGTGGTCGCTCACTGTGTTCCTGTCCTCCACGCGGCCCCGTCGTGTGATGAGCCCTGCTTCGAACAGCATGGTCTCCGCGAGCGTGGTCTTGCCGCATCCATGACTGCCGAGCAGGACGATGTTCTTGATGTGTTTGTCATCGAACACTTTCATGGTGGTAGGGTTTGGGTTGATGCTGGAAGGAGCGGGCGCATCCACATGTGCGCCGTTGCCTGAAAGGTAAAAGCGGCATGCGGGAATACAAAAGGATCCGGGTCAGCTTTTCGCCCTTCGAGCGCCGCGGGGAGGTAGCTGCGGGACAAGGCCATCTTCTCCGCGTTGGAGGGCCCCGAAAGGGAAAGGGCTGCCGCAAGGCAGCCCTTTCCCGGAACAGTGCGGTGCTCAGTGCTTCACGAAGGTCTGGGCGCCAAGGGTATAGTCGGCGAAGCGGATGCGCGCCACGTACATGCCGGGCGTCAAAGTGCCCAGGGACACGGTGGCAGCCGTTCCGGACACCCGCTCGGTGCGCACCACGCGACCGCTGAGGTCCAGGATCGCGAGCTCGGCCATTTCAGTGCCCGTGGCGAGGTGCAAGGGGTCGGTCACGGTGGTGTTCATGGAGAAGGCCGTGGTGTTCACCTCGTTCACGGACGAGGCCGCGCCGAAACTCAATTCATCCACCCAGATGGTGCTGCCCGGCACGCCGCTGCCCGTGCTGCTCAGGATGGTCACCGTGGCGGTGTCCGGGTTATCGGGCAAACCATACGTAATGGGTATGCTCACATTGCCCCAGGTGCTTTGCGTACCCGGGGTGAAGGTGAGCAGGCCGCCGCCGACGGCATCCTGCGAGTTGGTGCCGGTGTTCCACTTGGTGAACGAGACGGAGATGATGGCTCCATCGCCGGCCGGGATATCGAACTTCACCTTGCCGTTCAAGGCTGCCGGTCGGGAAGAGTAGGGGAATCCGGGTGCAAGGGCCATGGGATCGCCGGTGAAGACCAAACCGGGCAGCACCCCGAGACCGCTAACGCTGAGCGTGGTGATCTTGGCGCAGCTGGATCCCGCGGAACCCGGAGAAACCTCCTCGCAGCTCAAGGATCCGCCGATCGGGAAGCTGAGCTGGTTCCAGGTCACCCAACCATCGGGTTCGTCGTAGCCGAGGCCTGACGGGGTCCAATCCTCGAAGCCGCCGTTGGGCACTTGCGCCAGCAGCGCCGAGGCCAGGAACGTAGTGGAGAGAGCGAGTACGTGTTTTTTCATGATCGGAAGGGTTGGTGCACCAAAGATGGGGGCGGACGTGCACGAGGGTGCGCCGGTGGTGTTAAATGATCCGAACGGCGTGCCCCGGAACGGAAAACCCCGCCGGTGGGCGGGGCTTTCCGACGTTCGTCGGTCGGCCCGATTCAATTGAGCGATTCCATGGCGCGATCGCCTTGGAGCTTCTTGAACCGGTCGATCACCTCGTTGTAGTTCGCCGGAAGGTTCAATTCCTTCAACGGGTCGAAGTCGAGTTTGCCTTCGTTGTACTTGGAGTAGCACACAGGCCCCTGTGGGGCGGCCTGCTCTGCCTTCGTCTCCTCGTTCTGCGGCTCGTTCGTCTTGTCCATCGGGTTCCTTGCGGGGTTAAAAGTAACGTCAGCATCACCGGAAGGCGCAAGTTTTTCTTCATGGCTGGGGATCCTTCGGCAGTCCCGGTTCCGGTGCCAATGCGTTCCTTCGCCGCGCCCACGTTCCCCCACCAAGGTCCTCATCCTCCATGGCATTCAACCCCGTTGCCGCCTGGCTGCACATGAAGGAGCAGCTGCCACCGTTGCCGATCGAAGGGGTGGGGATCAAATACGTGTACCCCGTTTTCCTGGTGTTGATCGTGCTGGAATACCTCCAGGCACGGCATCTGTTCGACATCAAGGAAAGCCTTTCGGGGTTCGTGATCGGTCTCGGGGCCACGGTGATCCGGGTGATCACCAATGTGTTCGAGATCACGCTTTACATGTTCCTGTTCGCTTGGGCGCAGCCGTTGCGCGAGCACTACCTGGGTTACGGTTCGCTGGGATTCGCCTGGTACATCTGGATCATCTGTGCCGTGGCCGATGATCACAACTTCTACTGGCACCACCGCCTGGCGCATAATGTGCGGATCCTTTGGGCCGCCCACCTGCCGCACCACAGCGGGAAGATGTACAATCTCACGATCAGCATCCGCAACGGCTGGTTCATCACCCTGGTGAAGCCGATCTACTGGCTCTGGATGCCGTTGCTGGGTTTCGAGCCGATCATGATCGCCACGTGCCTGATCATCAATGCGTTCTACCAATTCACGCTGCACTCGCAATTGGTGCCCTCGTACGGCTGGCTGGAGAACATCTTCAACTCGTCGTACGTGCACGTGGTGCACCACAGCTGCAACACAGAGTACCTGGATCGCAACCACGGCGGCATCTTCACCTTTTGGGACCGCATCTACGGCACATGGCAGGCACCGATCGAAGGCGTGGTACCGAAGTTCGGCATCAGCCACGACCCGGACACGAACAACCCGATCACGCACAACCTGTTCGAGTTCCAGGAGATCTGGCGCGATGTGAAACGCGCGCCCGGCCTGAAGAACAAGCTCATGTACATCTTCGGTCCACCGGGTTGGAGCCACGACGGAAGCAGCAAGACCAGCCGCCAGCTCCAAACTGAATTGAAGCAGGCAGGCCGCTGGGGACCGGCATCGGCGGAAGCACTGCCGGTCAGGGCCTGATCACCATCAACCGGCGAACACCGGTGAGGGGTTCGCCCGCCACCACCGCGCAGAAGTAGATCCCTTGCGCAAGCGTTCCCGTATCGATCGTGGCCCGGCCACGGGGGGAGGAGAGGGGCATCTCCCGCACCACTCCGCCCAATGCGTCGGTGATGCGCAGGCGGGCCCCGACAGGAAGGAAGGGCAGGTGGTATGTGACCACGGCCGAGCGTGATGCCGGGTTCGGGTACACGTTCAACAGGGGATCGTGATCATCGAGCGCGATCACACCGGCACCGGTGGTGGTGGTGGTGGTCACTTCCACATCATCCACATAATATCCGTCCTTCGTCCCGCCACTGAACGGGCTGAGCACGAATTGGAATTTCACGCTGCTCCCCAGGAAGTCGCCCAGGTCCATTTCTTCCTTCACCCACTCGTATTGTTGCCCGTCGTACACCGGCTCGTGAAAGCTTTGGTATTCGCTGCCGGGATGTGTGTACAAGCCGCAGAGCGGAACGGAACTGGCGAAGTTGTCCGCCGATGCGCGCACCTGTAGCTGATCGAGGTAGCGGATGATGTTCCACCGCGCCATGAAGGTGAGCGTGGCGCTGGTGGCTTGCGATAGGTCGACCGCGTCGTCCAGGGTGAGGTCGTTCACCATGAACGGGACATAGTCGCCGCTCGGGGAATCGGTAAGGGAACTGGGCGGCGAGTAGTACGCGCTGGTGGTGGTGCCCCAGTCCACGGTGCTCCAATCGGAGAGGTCGTTGCCCGCGTCGGCCAGCGGTATCGCGGGGGCACCGAACACACGATCGATGGTATCGCGCACCACGTACCCCGCGTTGTCGACCGCCAGCACGAACCGGATGGGATCGCCATCGGCCAGGCCGGGCATCAGTTGAACGGCGATCGTGTCGGTGCGCACCTCCAGGGTGTCCATGCCGGTGAAGGTGATCGACGGCCCCGCCGAAAGCACGTTGAGCAGTGGTTCGACGGATACGGTGTAGGTACCGGTGTCGAGCCCGAGCCGCTGCAACGAGAACGGGACCGCGACAGCGGTGCTGGCGAACACCGGTTCGGAGCGATCGATCACGCGCGCATAGGCTCCCGCGAGATGCGCCTGGAGCAGGTTCTGGTCCATGTTCTCCTCGCACAGGTCCTCGATCCGC
>CAZFAW010000210.1:0-5413 GCA_964517015.1 uncultured Chryseobacterium sp. | reverse complement strand
ACTTCGTGGCCGGGGTCTACGGCATGAACTTCGAGCACATGCCCGAACTGCACTCCCCCCACGGATACTACGTGATCATGGGCTTCATGGCCACGATCGCCATCATCATGCTGATGTGGTTCCGCCGCAAGCGGTGGCTTTGACCCCCTTCGGTGCGCCCGATCACCCGGGGGTCTACTTTAGCGCGACCGCTCCGACCCCACGGCACCGTAGATGAAGACACGCTACATCGACCTGATCGACCAGACCTTCGATTTCCCGAAGGACGAGTTCACCCTGGTGAACGAACAGTTGCGCTGGAACGACCTGGACCTGATGGCGCTGATCGCCAAGCACGGCACGCCACTGCGCATCAGCTACCTGCCCAAGATCGGCGAAAAGATCGACCAGGCGCGCGCGAGCTTCGCCAAGGCGTTCAAGGAGCAGAAATACCTGGGCGATTACACCTACTTCTACTGCACCAAGAGCAACCACTTCAGCTATGTGATCGAGAAGGTGCTGGAAAAGGGCGTTCCGCTGGAGACCAGCAGCGCCTACGACATCGAAATGATCGAACTGCTGCTCGAACGCGGCAAACTGCCGCAGGACACGGTGATCCTGTGCAACGGGTTCAAGGACGAACGGTACGTCCGCAACATCGGCCGCATCGCGAACAAGGGCCTCCGCGTGATCCCCATCATCGACAATATGGCCGAGATCCACACCCTGGGCGAAGTGATCGAAGGGACCTGCGACATCGGCATCCGGATCGCCGCGGAGGAAGCCCCCAAGTTCGAGTTCTACACCAGCCGCCTGGGCATCGGGTACAAGGACATCATCCCCTTCTACATGCGGCACGTGAGCAAGCAGAAGAAGTTCCGTCTCAAGCTCATGCACTTCTTCATCAACACGGGCATCAGCGACAGCGCGTATTACTGGAACGAACTGGGCAAGTGCGTGAACGTCTACTGCGACCTGAAGAAGCTCTGCCCCACCCTGGACACCCTGGACATCGGCGGCGGCCTGCCGATCAAGAACAGCCTCAGCTTCCAGTTCGACACCGATTACATGATCGGCGAGATCGTGGCCCGCATCAAGGACATCTGCGACGAGAACCACGTGCAGGAACCGAACATCTTCAGCGAGTTCGGCAGCTTCACCGTGAGCGACAGCGGCGCGACCTTCTTCTCCATCATCCACCAGAAGAAACAGAACGAGAAGGAACGCTGGAACATGATCGACGGCAGCTTCATGACCACCCTTCCGGACACCTGGGCCATCAACAAGCGCTTCATCATGCTGCCGGTGAACAACTGGACCGACGAGTACGAACGCGTGTTCCTTGGGGGCATGACCTGCGACAGCGACGATTACTACAACAGCGAACAGCACGTGAACGCGATCTACCTGCCGCGCTACCGCGAGGACCGCAAGCAGTACATCGGGTTCTTCAACACAGGTGCCTACCAGGATTCGCTGGGCGGGTTCGGCGGCATACAGCACTGCCTGATCCCCAAACCCAAGCACGTGCTGATCGACCGGCACCCCGATGGATCGCTCGATGACCGGGTGTTCGCACCCGAGCAGAGCGCAGAGCGCATGATGGAACTGCTGGGCTATCTGCCGCAAGGGGAATTGGTGAGGCGCTGACACCTGCCCGAACGAAGAAGGCCCTGCTGGTGCAGGGCCTTCCATGGGAGCGATCCTGGATCAGGCGGTCTTCTTCACCTCGCGACGACCGAGCAGGTAACCGTTGGGGCTCGACACGCTGACCACGTAGTTCCCCGGCGCGAGCGAACTCGTGTTCAGGGCCACGGGGCCGGTGTAGGTCACGGTGTATTCCAGCACCGTGGCCGAAGAGAGCACCGAACGCATGCGGATGACCATGGGCTTGTTCATGGCACCGGTCACCTGCACGTTCAGCTGGTCCGAGAACGGGTTCGGATAGGCGGTGATGCCCGCCGCGCCCTGCTCGGGCACGGCAGCGGCTTCGGCACGCACATCCTGCCGGATGATGCCGGCGCTCATGAGCAGCACGGCGAGCAGGAAGCCCGACAGCACGGGCAGCGGAAGGCGCATGGATGGGTTCATGGAGGTCTGGATCTTTTGCGGCCTCGATACGGGCGGAACCCCTCCGGGGTTTCGGCGTTCCCGACCGATGCACAACCCAGGCGGCATCTATATTTCGGCCGTCATGTCCACGCAACCCACCATCAAGCCCGAACCCACCGTGGCGGCCAGGGCGGAAGCCGGCAGCAGGCCTGTGTCCGCGTTCATGGAGCGCCACTACCTGCACTTCAATGCGGCCGCCCTCATGGATGCCGCAAAAGGATACAAGACCCACCTTTCCAAGGGCCGCAAGATGATGATCACCCTCGCCGGCGCCATGAGCACCGGTGAACTGGGCAAGATCCTCGCGGAAATGATCCGCCAGGGCAAGGTGGACATCATCAGCTGCACCGGCGCCAACCTGGAAGAGGACGTGATGAACCTGGTGGCACATGACCATTACGAGCGCGTTCCGAATTACCGCGACCTGACCCCCACCCAGGAACGCGCGCTCCTGGACCGCGGCATGAACCGGGTGACCGACACCTGCATTCCCGAGCACGAGGCCTTCCGCAGGCTGGAGAAGCACGTGCTGGACCTGTGGACCGCGGACGACAGGAGCGGCAACCGCCGGTTCCCGCACGAGTACTTCTACGCCATGATCCGCTCCGGCGTGCTGGAGCAGTACTACCAGATCGACCCCAAGGACAGCTGGATGGTCGCGGCCGCCGAACGCAACCTGCCGATCATCTGCCCCGGCTGGGAGGACAGCACCCTGGGCAACATCTTCGCCGGCCACTGCATCACGGGCGATTGCAAGCCCCAGATGATGAAGAGCGGCATCGAGTACATGATGTTCCTGGCCGAGTGGTACACCAACAACTGCGGCACCGACGGCATCGGGTTCTTCCAGATCGGGGGCGGCATCGCCGGCGATTTCCCGATCTGCGTGGTGCCCATGCTCCACCAGGACCTCCAGCGGGACAGCATACCCTTCTGGAGCTACTTCTGCCAGATCAGCGACAGCACCACCAGCTACGGCAGCTACAGCGGTGCCGTGCCCAACGAAAAGATCACCTGGGGCAAACTGGACATCGATACCCCGAAGTACATCATCGAAAGCGATGCTACTATTGTGGCGCCCCTGCTTTTCGCCTACGTGCTCGACATGTGACCCCGGCCCATGCAACGACTCATACGCTCCTTCAACACCCTTACCGACGACCTTCGGGAAAAGCTGCAGGAACAGTACCCCGACGGCATCGACAACAACCACATCCGCACCCTGGCCACGCCCAAGGGTGAAAGCCTGCGCGTGATCGAATTGCGCACGGCCGATGCCATTTACCTGATCAAGATCAACGCCGAAAGCCGCGAGGAGATCGAACAATTCCTCGATCAGGAGGAAGGCGGGGCGAACTTGGCCGAGGACATGGACAGCGGCGAGGAGATCGAGACCCCGGACAGCGTGGAGGGCGACGAGGAGGAAAGCGACGACGCCGACGCCGATGGCGAGGACGAAGACATGGATGAGGATGAAGAGGATGGCGACGAGGATGACGAAGAAGGTGGGGACGAGGAATTCGCCGACGAGGACGACGACGACGAGGAAAAGCCGGCACGCAAAGCCGGTAAGCGCAAGTGATCCATCGCACCCGTCCATCATGAAGGGCCGGTTCCACCTCGCGTTCGCCACCACCGATCTGAAACGGATCAAGGCGTTCTATGGGAAGTTCCTCGGACTGCCCGAAGGACGCAGCGCGGAAACCTGGGTGGACTATGACCTGTTCGGCCACCAACTCACCATCCAGGAGGTTCCCAAGCTGATCAAGACCGCACGGATCTACAACCCCCAGAGCAATGTCCCCAGCGACCATTGGGGCATCGTGCTATCCATGGACGATTGGAAGAAGCTCCGCGACAAGTTCAAGAAGGTGGGTGTGAAGTTCTTCATCGAACCCCGCACGGTGATGAAAGGCGAGGTGGGGGAACAGGTGAGCATGTTCATCGAGGACCCCGACGGTCACGCCATAGAATTCAAAGCCTTCGCCAAGGACAAGGACCTTTTCCGCAAAGCCTGAACGGAGCGGTCGTCACGGCAGCGTGACGCGGTCGGTGCTCGAACCGTGGCAGCGGTTGCACGCCCCATCCCGAATGGACTCGTCCATGAACACCGTATCGCCGGCGGTACCGATCACGGCCGGGAAAAGGCCCAGCCCGAAGTCCAGGGAATTACTCGTGTAGATGTTCCCGCTTTGATCGGACCCCAGTTCGATCGCCACATCGCCCTGGCCGAGCGGCCGTGTGAACAAGAGCGTTCGGGTTCCGGCCGGCGCGTGCTGGCCGCCCGGTGAATAGAGCGAGCCGGCGACCGTCCAGCAGCCCTCGCCTTCGCCATCGGGAAGGTGGCAGCCCATGCAATCGCGCCCGGCGTTGTGGCTATGCCGGCCGGCGCTGCTCGAGCCCCCATCCTCGCATTTCCCGTGCTTGCAGGCATCCAAGGCCACCAGCACGCCAACGATGATCAAGGCTCTGTACAGAACGGTCGGACCGATCATGGTCCCAAGCTATCGGGACCGCACGCTTCTCAACGCAGGTGGGCTGCCGGAACGGGAAAGGTTGGTGACGGAACCGGTCAATAGGACCGCGAGGCGACCAGGCCTCCCTGCGCGTCGAACATGGAACCGTGCTCCAACCGCCCATCCCGGAATTGCAACTGGCCGCTTGTGCCATCGGCACCGGCGAACCGCCAGATGCCCACGCGGTGCCCGTGTTCGAACCGGGCCTGCACCAAAAGACGGCCATCGGCATCGGATCGGGTCCATTCCCCGTCCGGCTTTCCCATGAAGAACGCCCCCTTCTCCTCCACCCTGCCGTTGGTATGGTAGGTGATGAACCACTCGCGCGCGCCGATCGAATAGCGGGTGCTCTTCAAGCGGCCGTTGGAATGGAATTCCTGATCGGCCCGGTCCTGCGCGAACAGCACCGGGGCGGCGAGAATGGCAAGGGTGAACAAGGCGTTCCGCATGGTCTGGCTTCGGTTACATCCCCTTCAACGCCAGCAAGGTAATGATCGTTTCACCACGATCTAACACGGACTTAACCTTGAATTGACCGGATCGTGTGCATAGCCGGAAAAACCGAAGGCGCCCCGGGAGGCGCCTTCGGTTTTTCGATCGGGGACCGGTCAGTTCTTCCGGCCGGCCGGCCGCGCATCGACGGGTGCGGCTTCGGCCTTGATCACGGGTTCGGGCACGGCCTGGACCAGGTTCATCTCCTTCACCAGGTGGCTGGCTCCGGCGAGCTTGTCGATGGTCCAAAGCACGTAGCGGATATCGACGCTGATGGTGCCCTGCAGCTCGGGCTCGAAGGCGATGTCGCCGCT
>CAZFAW010000209.1:0-5415 GCA_964517015.1 uncultured Chryseobacterium sp. | reverse complement strand
TCCTGGGAACCTCCGTGCGCATGCAGGGGTTGGGCGGCGAGAACGTGAAAGTGCTTGTGGATGGCGTACCCGTGATCGGCCGGTTGAACGGGGATCTGGACCTGTCGCAGATCGACATGGGCGGCATCGAACGCATCGAAGTGGTGGAAGGGCCGATGAGCGTGAACTACGGGAGCAATGCGCTCGCGGGGACCATCGACCTCATCACGCGAAAACGAACGAACGATCCTGCCTCGATCACGGTCGCCAGCCATGCCGAGCACACGGGCCGCTTGAACCTTTCGGCCGCCCTCGCGCGCCACTGGAAGGCGCATGACCTGGGCTTCACGGTAGGACGCAACTTCTTCGGGGGGTGGGATGCACGGCAGGGGAGCGACTGGTACGACTTCGCCCCGCGATCCGCCGATACGGCCCGTGTGCAGCAATGGAAGCCGCGCGAACAATACTTCGGCCGCTTCACCGAGCGCTGGCGTCCGAACGGACATTGGACCCTCGGCCTCAAGAGCGAAGCCATGCGCGACCTGATCACCGACCGGGGTGCGCCGCGTGCACCCTATCAAGAGACCGCGTTCGACCAGTTGTTCACCACCGAACGGTTGGACCATACCCTGCACGCCGAGGCTAGTTGGGGCCGCGGCATGCGGTTGAAGGCGATCGCCGCGCACGATCGCTATCGTCGCGTCCGCAGCACGGTGTTGAGCGATCTCACAACGCTGGACGAGGTGCCGGTAACGAGTGCGGGGATGCAGGACACCACCCGATCCACCCTGACCAACTTGCGCGCCTCCATCATCCAGGCGCGCGACAGTTCGCAATGGTGCGGAGAGGCGGGGATCGACCTGGTGCTCGAAACGGGCAGTGGTGAACGCATCGGGAACGGAACGCCCGAGCGGATCGGCGATCATGCCGCCTATGCCAGCGCGGAATGGCGGCCGCGCTCGGGTCTCACCCTGCGGCCCGGCATCCGCGCCGCCTACAACACGCGGTACGGAGCACCGGTCGTGCCTTCCTTCAACATACGTTGGCTGGTGCGCGACCACGTTACGGCCCGCGCCAGCTACGCACGGGGGTTCCGCGCGCCTTCGCTGAAGGAACTGAACCTGTACTTCGTGGACGTGAACCACGACATCGTGGGCAACCCGGACCTGCGGGCGGAACGCTCGCACAGTGTGAACCTTTCGCTGGTGATGGACGGGGAAGGCCTTACCGGGACCTGGCAAGCGGAGCTGGCTGCCTTCTTCAACCGGCTGGAGGACGTGATCACCCTCGCACGATCGGAGGCCACGCGCTACACCTACGTGAACATCGGCGATCAACGTACCTGTGGAGGCAGTGTGCGGGGCACCTGGCATCGTGGAGGATGGAGGATGGACCTTGGAGCAGCCGCGACCATGGTGCGCGATACGCTCGGCGCGGCCATCGGAGGCGCTCCGTGGCTCGCAACACCGGAGTTGAACGGTTCTCTCGCACGGACCTATAACACGTGGACCATCGCGGTTTTCGCCCGTTACCAAGGCGACCAGCGCGGATACACCGTATTGGACGATGCGTCGATCGGTCGCTCATCGGTGGCTGCGTTCGCCATGGTCGATGCGAGCCTCGGCAGGCAGTTCCTTTCGGGCCTGCTGAACGTGCGCATCGGGTGCAAGAACCTCCTGGACGTCACCAACCTCGACGCGACCATCGGCGGGACCGGTGCGCACAGCGGCCCGGGAACGTCGGTACCCATGTCCACGGGCCGTACGTATTTCCTGCGCGTGGAATTCACCTTGAAGAAGAACGGAGCATGAACACCCGATGGATGGCGCTCGTAGCCGCCGTTCTTTCCAGCTGCTTGAAGGAGGAGCTGCCGGTGCCCGCCCACCAAGCCGGCAATGCCATGACCGGTCAGGCCTGCGTCGGAACGGACTACGGAATGCAAGTGTGGTACGACCTCGGGAATTGCACCGCGGCGAGCACCAATGGCAAGATGGATTGGGACCTGGCCTTCGAATGCGCAACGGCGGGCTGGCATGTTCGACTGAACGGTTCGCGATTCATGCGCGCGGCCATCACCGTACAGACCGATATCACGCTTCCGTTGGACACGACGGGATCGGGAGGGTCGTGGCGAGTCGATCATGCGTCGGGCTCGCCCGATAGCACGGCCATAGGCGATTGGAGGACCGATCACCCGATCCTTGCATTGGACCTGGGCTACACCACCACCGGGCTTCCCGCCGGCGTTCGGCAGTTGCGCATCCTTTCCGTTGACGGTGACGGGTATTCGTTCGAGGTGTCGGATCTCGATGGCACCGGTGCCACCGTGTTCCAGGTCGCGAAGGATCCGACCCGCAGCTACGTGCACTTCAGCGTGCTCTCCGGTACGAGCGTTCCGATCGCACCACCGTTAGGCACCTATGACCTGGTCTTCACGCAATACACGCACGAGTTCCATGATCCCTACCAGGCATACTTGGTCACCGGTGCGGTGAACGGAGCGAGCGGTATCCGCGTGGCGGGACCGATCACGGGCGACCCGAGCGCCGTGGTGCTCGCCGATACCACGGAGCATCCGTTCAGCACCGATGAAGACGCCATCGGGTACGACTGGAAGGAGTACGACTTCGACCTGGGCACCTATACCGTGCTTCCCGAACGCAGCTACATCGTGCAGGATGCGCAGGGCGTTTTCCTGAAGCTGCATTTCCTGGACTTCTACAACGATGCCGGCGAGCGTGGATGTCCGACCTTCGAGGTCGAGGCGTTCTGAATCGTCATTCGCCGTTCTGGTCCTTGCGGACCATGAGCACCTGCCTGGAGAAGGCTCCGTAGCTCCATCCAATGGCCACGAAACCATCGGACAGCGCCCGAAGATCGAGCACCCGGTCCCATGGTGCGGCATCGTATGCCTTCTCCCACATGGGTTGACCCGAATCGTTGGTGCGGAAAACGTCGGCATCCACCAAGGACAGATCCTGGCGTTCGCCGCCGATCAACAGGTCTCCGCCTGTGGTCACGTCCACGGCGAACGCTTTGCGATCGAAGAGGGTATCGCCGATCACGGCGGTCCAGGTCGTGTCGCCGTTCAGGTCGATCCCTATCGCATACATGTGCGACTTGTACCGATCCTCCGTGTGGTCGTATTCCCCGCAGGCGCCGCAATGCCCTGCCATGACGAAAGTGCTTGCCGAGGTGCTCACGATCGCTTCTCCAGCATCGTTCCCCGGGTTCCCCCAGCTCGTGGTCCAGACCACCGTCCCGTTCAGGTCGAGCCGGGCGAAATAGCAATCGGTCGTTCCTCCGAAGTTCTTCCGGCTCCCGGTGATCATGACGATCGAGCCGTTCACCGCCACGGCGTTCGCCTCCGTGCTCAAGGTGCTGGGCAAGACCACGGTCCATACCAATGCACCGGTCGGGTCGATCCTGGACACCAAGGCTTGGTGCATGCCAGCCGCATTGTCGGTTCCACAGGCGATCGCCCCACCATCGGGAAGCGGGGCCACGTGCATGAATTGCTGATCATGCGCCGCATCGCCCAGGTAGGCGAAGAGCACGGTGTTCGTGGAAGAGAGCTTCACGAGCATTGCATCATGCTGGGAGCTATCCGGACGGATCGCACTTCCCGCGACGAAATACTGTCCGCCGGCGTTCACTGCGCCAGCTTGTACGAAACACTGGCCGGCCGGCCCGATGGCGATCTGCCCGGTTACGGATCCGGTGGAGGAGAAGGTCCAAACCTCCGCGGTCTGGAGGCCGGGGTGATGCATGGCCCCCACCGCGGCCCGGAACCCGCTGGCGGTGGCCGCAACGCCGGCACCCCGTTCGTCCATGCGGAAGCCATGCGTACCCACGAACGAAGGTTGCGCATGAAGCAAAAGGGGAACGCACCCGACCAGGGCGATCGCGACGTGGCGGGGTATGGCGAACATGGACGGTGCAAGGTAGCCGGTGGCCTGCTCGGGTACATTTGGCGACATGTCGCGTATTCCGGCCATCCGGGTGTTCCTGATCACCGTGGCGTGCGGCGCATTACCCGCATTGATCGAGGTGATGCGCACGGACCAACTCGCCCTGCACGCGGCGATCAACGCCCACCATGTACCGCTCGCGGATCTGTTCTTCCGGTATTCCACCCATCTGGCGGACGGGTTGGTGCCCACCGTGATCGCGCTCGGGCTCCTGTATTGGAAGGATTGGCGGGCGTTCCTGATGGTGGGAGGGAGCGCGGCGTTCAGCGCCATCGTCGCCCAGCTTTTGAAGCACTGGTTCTTTGCCGATGCCGATCGCCCCTCCATGTTCCTGGATCGCATGCCCGGAATGAACACCGTGGCCGGTCTGGAACTCTACCAGCACCATAGTTTCCCATCGGGCCACAGCACCTGCGCGTTCAGCACCGCGCTCGCCCTGGCCGTGCTGATCGGGCGCCAGTCAACGGCATTCGCGCTGGCGATCCTGGCCTGCGTCCTGGGCTTTTCCCGTGTCTATCTCAGCCAGCACTTCACCGAGGATGTGCTTGCAGGCGCGTTGATCGGTTGCACGACGGCGGTCGGGGTGTGGTGGTGGCTGTATCGCAGCGCCTTCAGCGCGAAGGCGTGGCTGGACCGGAGCCCGTTCAGGGGGCGTAGGTGATGCGGTAGATCAGGTCGGCCGCATCGTCGCTCACCAGCAGGGAACCGTCCGGAAGTTCAAGCACGTCGACCGGTCGGCCCCATGCCCGGTTGCCTTCGAGCCAGCCTTCCGCGAACACCTCGTGCGTGGCGGAGCCATCGGCCTGTGGATAGGCCACGACCAGCCGGTACCCGATGGGGGTGTTGCGGTTCCAGCTTCCGTGCTCGGCGATGAAGATGGCGCCACGGTATTTCTCCGGGAACCGGTTGCCGCGGTAGAACTTCATGCCCAACGGCGCCACGTGCGGGCCCAATTTCGCCGCAGGCGGAACGAATTCCGAGCATTTCCTTCCCTTGGCGAATTCCGGATCGGGGGTGTCGCCTTGGTGGCAGAACGGATAGCCGAAATGCTGGCCCTTCCGCGTCAGGTGATCGAGTTCGCAGCTGGGCAGGTCATCGCCCATCCAATCCCGCCCGTTCTCGGTGAACCACAAGGTACTGTCGCGGGGATCCCAATCGAATCCCACGCTGTTGCGCACGCCGCGCGCCACGATCTCCGTATCGCTGCCATCGGGCTTCAGCCGCATGATGGTGGCGAACACGCTGTCTTCGGGTTCGCAAATGTTGCATGGTGCGCCGACCGGTACGTACAGCATGCCGTCCGGTCCGAAGGCGATGTACTTCCACCCGTGATGGGTCTCCTTGGGGAACCGGTCCGTGACGACCACCGGATCGGGCGGATCGGCAAGGTGGCGTTCGATCGCATCCACACGGACGATCCGATCCACGCTCGACGCATAGAGCGCTCCGTTGTGCATGGCCACGC
>CAZFAW010000208.1:3545-5420 GCA_964517015.1 uncultured Chryseobacterium sp. | reverse complement strand
CCCGGGACTATATTCGCGCCGCGGCTCAGGTAACGCGGCAAGTACCATGACAAACATCTGGTTCGGCATCGGGCACTTCATCCAAGGCACGTTCGACTGGTTCCTGACGCCCTTCGGTTGGTTCCCGGTCACCCTTTTCATCATCGTCATGGCGATCGGTGCGCTCTATTGGCTGGTTCTCCAAGGCCGGTACAACCGCCGGGCAAAGGAAACCGGCGAGCACATCTGATCCGCGCCCGTTCAAGCGGCCTTGTTCACACCTGCTGTGCGGCTCCGGCCTTCGCACCGTGCGGATTCTTCCGATCGACCTTCACCAGGTCAGCCCCGATGTCCGTGCGCATGACGCGGCCTTCGAATTGGACCAATGCTGCGTTCCGGTAGGCATTGGCGATCGCGCCTTCCAGGTCCTTCCCATAGGAGGTTACGGCCAGCACCCGCCCACCGTTCGTTTGCAATTGCCCGTTGCGGCCTTCGGCGGTGCCGGCCTGGAACACGTAGGCATCGCGCACCAGGTCGAGCCCTACGATCGCACGTCCGTTCTCCACTTCGCCGGGATAGCCTTCCGAAGCGAGCACGATGCCTACTGCGGTCCGGTCGTCCACGTCCACATGCCGCTCACTGAGCGTTCCTGTGGCGATCCCTTCGAAAAGGTCCAGCAGATCGCTGCGTAGGCGGGGAAGGATGACCTGCGTTTCGGGATCGCCCAGGCGAACGTTGTATTCGATCACATAGGGTTCCCCATCCACGTTCATGAGCCCCATGAACAGGAATCCCTGGTAGGCGATGCCTTCCTCGCGCAACCCGCGCACGGTGGGTGCAGCCACGCGATCGTGCACCTTCTGCATGAACTCTTTGTCGGCAACGGGTACGGGGGAAACAGCGCCCATGCCACCGGTGTTCGGGCCGGTGTCCCCGTTCCCCACGCGCTTGTAATCCTTCGCACTGGGCAGCATCTTGAACGTGGACCCGTCCGTGATCAGGAACGCCGATACCTCGACTCCTTTGAGGAATTGTTCGATGACCACGCGTTCGCCCGCCTGCCCGAAGCGTTTCCCTCCGAGCATCTCCTTGAGCGCGCGCGTGGCCTCCTTGATGTCGCTGGTGATCACAACCCCTTTCCCGGATGCCAGGCCGTCGGCCTTGATCACATACGGGGGCGCCACGCGCCCGAGGTGCTCCACGGCCGCGTCCAACTCGTCCTTGGCGAAGGAGCGGAACGCAGCGGTCGGGATGTTGTGGCGGAACATGAACTCCTTGGCGAACTCCTTCGAGCCTTCCAGGCGCGCGCCTTCCTTGCGGGGGCCGATCACGGTCACCCGGTCGGCGAGCATCGGATCGTCCGCGATGCGGTCATGCAGGCCCTCCACCAGCGGCCCTTCCGGGCCCACCACCACCATTTCGATCCGCTTCTCCTGGATGAACTTCCGGAGCGCTCGCTGATCGTTCAGGTCGAGCGGAACATTCCGGCCGTGACGCACCGTGCCGGGGTTCCCCGGGGCCAGGTACAATTCATCGAGCAAGGAGCTCTGGGCGATCTTCCATGCCAGGGCGTGCTCGCGACCACCACCACCGATCAGCAGAACGTTCATCGTGTTCGGGTTCGCGCAAAGGAACGCACGACCTCCGGAGGCCGTTCCATCATGTTTTCAACAGAGCAGGCCGGTGCGTGCTCCGGGCCGATCAATGCGTGGCGGCAACGCGCTTGATGCTGCAGCCGAGATTGCGCGTAGTGGCAGGCTCGATGGGCTTGCCCGCGGCGAGCGCGACCATGGCGTTCTTCAGCCAGGGCTCCTTCACGCCGGCTGCGCTGTCCACGTTGTCGTCGATCGCTCCCTTGTATGCGAGCCGCAGGTCCTTGTCGAAGAGGAACACGTG
>CAZFAW010000208.1:0-3445 GCA_964517015.1 uncultured Chryseobacterium sp. | reverse complement strand
CTGAAGATGACGAGCAGGCCGTTCTGCTGCTTCAGGCCGGCGAGGGTCACGTCGATGTTGGTCACGTCCTTCATGCGGACGTCGGCCGCTGGCATGGCGGTACCGATGGTCAGGTCCGGAAGGGGCGTGTCGTGGAGCGGTGCGATCATGAGCGCAGCGCTGAGCAGGGTGAGGCTTTTGAGGAGCATGGGTGGAACGATGGGAGGGCGAAGGTACGGTCCCTACGACCCGCACGGCGAGCATCACCGCCCGATCCGCCGCCGGTGGTGGGAAGCCTGACCCTGGTACCGGCTACTTCACCAGACCGGCCTTGATGGCGATGCGCACAAGCCCGGCCACGTTGTGCGTGTCGAGCTTCTTCATCAGGTTCGTTCGGTGCGTATCCACGGTACGGGGGCTGATGAACAGCTTCTCGCCGATCTCCTTGTTCCCGAGCCCTTCGGCCAGCGCTGCGAGCACTTCGATCTCGCGCTCGCTCAGGTCCTTCAGGAGGGCGGATCCCTGTTGCACCCTGGCACCGTGCTTCATGAACGCTTCCATGACGCCGCTCCCGAAATGCCTGCGCCCGGCGTGCACTTCACGGATGGCGAGCAGCACCTCGTCCCGGCCCGCGCTCTTCACCAGGTACCCGTCCGCACCTGCGTTCATGGCTTGTTCCACCACCGCGGGCTCGTCGTGCATGCTCAGTACAAGCACTTTCACCTCCGGCTTCTTCGCCTTGATGCGGTCGGTGAGCTGGGTTCCGCTCATCTCCGGCATGTCCAGGTCTGTCAACAGCACATCGATCCCGATGTGCTCCGCCAGGTGCAGGGCCTCCAGCCCGTTCGATGCCGTACCCACGCAATCCACATCATCGACTCCGTTCAGCAGGGTACGCAGGCCGTCGATCACGATGCGGTGGTCGTCGCAGATCGCTACGCGGATCGGTTTGCTCATGCTGGATCGCTGTTGGTCAGGGGCACGCGCAAGGTGGCCACCGTTCCCTGCTCGGCACCGGGTACGATCTCGAGCGTACCGTGCAGAACGCGCGCACGGTCGCGGAGGCTGCGCATGCCGAAGCCATTGCGGGCGCGCTCGGGTTCGATGCCCCGCCCATCGTCTTCCACGATCAGCACCAGGTGGCCCTTGTTGCGCAGCAACTGGACCTGGACGTTGCGCGCTTGCGCATGCTTGATGATGTTGTTCACGAGTTCCTGGGCGATGCGGTAGACACCGGTCTCCACCGGTGCCGGGAGCCGTTCCTCCATGCCGAAATGCTCGAAATGGTGCTGCATGCCCGGCAATTTCAGTGCGCGTGCGAGCATGTCGCCGAGGGCGGGCGCAAGGCCGAGCTCGCCCAAGGCGCGCGGCATCATGTGGTGGGCGATGCCCCGCACTTCGCGACCGGCATCATCGGCCAACAGCACCAGGTCCTTCATCGCGGGGTCGCTGGCGGATGCGGCCTCCGCGCGGAATTTCAGGCCCGTGAGCAGCTGGCCCACCCCATCGTGCAGTTCCCTGGCGATGCGCGCCCGTTCGGCTTCCGTGCTTTCCACCATGGCTTTCAACCCCTGTTCGCGCTCTGTGATGATGGCGGCGGCGCGCTCCGCGCGCGATCGCGCGCGTTGCCGGGTGCTGAGCGCCCAGGCCCCCAGCACGATCAGTACGATCGCCGCGATGATCAGGCCCAAGTACAGGCGTTGCCTGTCGATCCGGGCCTGCTGCTGCAGGTTCTGTTCGTGGCTTTGCGCCAGTTCCTTTTCCGTCCGTTCCGTTTCATACTTCACCTGCATATCGCTCAGGGCCGAGATCCGGTCGGCCTTGTACACACTGTCACGCACGGCCTGCAATTCCTTCTGGCGTGCGAGCGCGCCTGCGAGATCGCCCACCTGTTCGAGGGCGCTGACGAATCCTTCCAACGCGCTCATGCGTTGGTCGGCATAGCCTTCCCTGCGGGATAGTGCGATGCTCTGCTCGTAGAGGGGCAGCGCCTCCTTCGCACGCCCGAGCACGCCCATCACGTTCGCCACGTTCATGAGGTAGGTGGCTTGCCCGGTCAGATCGCCCGTTCCGCGAGCGATGTCGAGCGCGCGTTGGTAGTAGTGCAGACCGGTGGCGACATCGCCCTGTTTCCGGTAGAGGCGGCCGATCTCGTTGTTCACGCTGGCCACCTCGTTCATCATGCCGAGCCGCTCGAAGCGTCGCATGGCATCGAGGCCCAGGACCATGGCGCTATCGATGTTCCCCCGTTCGTCGAGCACCTGGAACAACTGGCCCACGACGTTCGCCATGGCATACCCGGAATCGAGCCCGGTGAGCAGGGTGCGCGTCTCGCGCAGCACTTTTTCCGCGCGGTCGAGATCGCCCATCTGCTGGTAGAGGTGGCCGATGTTGCCGCGCACCTGGGCGAGGTGGGGCACATCGTGCAGCTGCTCGAAGATGGCCGCCGCCGCGTAGTTGTGCGCCAGCGCCGGATCGAAGGCCATAAGATCGGTGTACGCCACGGCGAGCTTGTTGTGCGAGGCGGCCATGCCGAAGGTGTCCTTGAGCATTTCACGGATGCGCAAGGCGCGCAGGTTCAGGTCCACCGCTCGTTGCAGGTGGCCCACGCGGTATTCACCGATGGCCGCGTCGTTGGCCGCCTGCGCGATGATGGCGCTGTCCCCGAGGCCCACCGCGAGCTTCAGTGCTTCGTCGCCATAGGGGAGCGCCTTCGCCGGATCGCCCATGCCCACTTCCCATGCCACGTTCCCGAGGGTGCGCACCCGTTCGGCGCCCTCCTGCGCCGGAAGCACCCGCAACAGGCTGTCCAGTACCGATTGCCCGTGCACATCGGCCGCGAGCAGACCGGCCAGGAGCCATCCGAGGAGGCAGGGCACCATACGCATGCCGCAAAGAACGGGAGCGCGGCACCTTGTACCGTACGGTACGTACCGTAAACGCTACAGCGGGATGTTCCCGTGCTTCTTCTTCGGGAGCTTGTCCACTTTGTTGCGCAGCATGCGCAGGGCCTGGATCACCTTGATGCGGGTGTCCCGGGGTTGGATCACTTCGTCCACATAACCGCGGGCGGCCGCTTCGTACGGGTTGGCGAACTGTTCCCTGTACTCGGCCTCCTTCTCCTTCCATTTCCTGTCCTTGTCCGCGGCCCTGGCGATCTCGTTCTTGAAGATGATCTCGGCCGCACCCTTCGCGCCCATCACGGCGATCTCGGCCGTTGGCCAGGCGTAGTTCATGTCGCAGCCGATGTGCTTGCTGTTCATCACATCGTAGGCGCCGCCGTAGGCCTTGCGGGTGATGATGGTGATGCGCGGCACGGTGGCTTCGCTGAACGCATACAGCAGTTTGGCGCCGTGGTCGATGATGCCGCGCCATTCCTGATCGGTGCCGGGCAGGAAGCCGGGCACGTCTACGAACACCAGCAAGGGGATGTTGAAGGCATCGCAGAACCGGACGAAGCGCGCGG
>CAZFAW010000207.1:0-5434 GCA_964517015.1 uncultured Chryseobacterium sp. | reverse complement strand
ACGATCGCGAGGTGCGTGCCACGCGTTACGCAGGGCATTTCACGGACCTGGTGGAAAAACGCCGCACCGTGCAGGTTTTCGGGCAATGAGGGCAGTGCTTGGTTGTAAGTTGTCAGACTAGCGGGCGATAGCGGTAGCACAAGTAGATCCGCGATGGAGAACGAACCGATACGATCATGCACACAGCTCTGGGCTTGGCAGAAGTCCAAGGAGGTACGCAGGTCGATAGCGCTGCTCGTGCGATCGTGGCCTACGGATGAGCGTTACCGTCTTGCGGACCGGATCATTCGTTCCAGCCGCAGTGCTTGCGCGAACATCGCGGAAGGGTTCGGTCGCTACTACGAACGGGACAACCTGCGTTTCTGCCGGAACGCCAAAGGTTCGCTCTACGAGACGGACCATCTGAGCGTTGCTTTCGATGAAAGGTTCATCGAAAAGGCGGAACTGAAGCGCCAGTGGGCGCTGTGCGAAGAGGCGATCCGTGTTCTGAACGGGTACATGAAACACTCAAGGAAGCGCTCAGGAGAGAATGTGGCCTCGGAGCCGGAGGCGGCATATGGAATTCCTGTTTCGATCTTCATGGACCCGCCCGACGACCTTGAGGCCGATGATGACCTTGAACCGGGGGCGGAAGATCGGGCGTCAAGAACCGACAACTGACAACTGTGCACTAGCTGCTTAAGCTCATGGATCCCATCCGCATCCCCACCATGGCCGAGATGATGGCCGGCGGCGACACCCCGGAAGTGTTGTTCTGGGTGGGTTGCGCCGGCTCGTTCGATGATCGGGCCAAGAAGATCACCAAGGCCTTCGTTCGCATCCTGAACGCGGCGAAGGTCAAGTTCGCCGTGCTTGGCACCGAGGAAAGCTGCACGGGCGATCCCGCGCGCCGCGCCGGCAACGAGTTCCTCTTCCAGATGCAGGCGCAGAACAACATCGCGGTGCTCAACGGCTACGGCGTGAAGCGCATCGTCACCGCCTGCCCGCACTGCTTCAACACGCTGAAGAACGAATACCCAGCACTGGGCGGCAGCTACGAGGTGATGCACCACACGCAGTTCATCAATGCGCTGATGAAGGAAGGCCGTATCAAGGTGGAAGGCGGCAGCTTCAAGGGCAAGCGGATCACCTTTCACGATCCCTGCTACCTGGGCCGCGGCAACGGCGAGTACGAAGCGCCGCGCGAGGTGCTGTTGAAGCTCGACGCCGCGCTCGTGGAATTGAAGCGCAGCCGGCAGAACGGCCTGTGCTGCGGGGCCGGCGGTGCACAGATGTTCAAGGAGCCGGAGCCTGGCGTGCGCGATGTGAACCTTGAGCGCAGCGAAGAAGCGCTGGCCGCATCACCCGATGTGATCGCGGCGGGCTGCCCGTTCTGCAATACCATGCTCACCGATGGAGTGAAGCACTACAACAAGGAAGCGGAGGTGCAGGTGAAGGACGTGGCGGAACTGATCGCCGAGTCGGGCGAGTTGTGAGGCATCGATCCCCGGATCGGGCCGAAGAACGGCGAAGGGCCCGGTCACCGGGCCCTTCGCCGTTCCTGCCAATGGTCCTGCAGGATGGCGCCGTGGTGGGCGCCGGTCACTTGCCCAGCAACACCTTCACCGCGGCTTCCAATTGCTGGTCGCGGCCCTGGCTCACCAGGCTCGGATCCAATGCCTGTTCCACGTCCGGTTCCAGTTGTTGGTTCTCGAGGTAGTTGCCGTTGTTGTCCACCATGCCCACTTGTGGGATCCCGAACCACATGTCGTTCTGCAGGCCTTCCCACCACACGGCGGTACCGGTGCCTGCCACGGGCATGCCCACGAGCTTGCCGATGCCCAGTGCCCGGTAGGTGAAGGGGAACATGTGTGCGTCGCTGTAATTGGCCTCGCTCATCACCACCACGCTCGGCTTGTGCCATTTGAACTGGGGCTCCTTGCCGAGCTTCTGTCCGCGCGGCTCCTGCTGGATGTAGGTCTTGCCATTGAGGAAGGTGGCCAGGTCATCGTGCAGCCAGCCGCCGCCGTTGAAGCGCGTATCCACGACCAGTCCCTCTTTGTCGTTGTAGCGGCCCAGTGCTTCCTCGTACACCGTGCGGAAGCTCTCGTCGTTCATGCCCTGCACGTGCACGTAGCCGAGCTTTCCTCCGCTCAGGCTGTCCACGAGATGGCGGCAGCGTTCCACCCACCGGTGGTAGAGCAGTTCCCAGTCGCCGCCTTCCGGCAGGGGCTTCACCATCTCGTCCCAGCGTGCGTTGGTCTTGGGATCGAACATGCTCAACAGCATGGGCTTGTTGCCCTTTCTGTTGAACAGCCGCGCGGGGTCCATGTCCGCGGTGATGGTCTCGCCGTCGATCTTCTCGATCACCTGTCCGGCCTTGATCCGGCTGCCTTGCTTGATCAATGGGCTGCGGTCCATGATCTCCGCGATGCGCAGGCCGGGTCCGGGCCCGTTCTCGAAGAAGCAGCCGAGGGTGGCCGTTTCATCGCCGGTGGGCATGTTGAAGCCGAAGCCGGCCCCGGTGTGCGAGGCGTTCAATTCGCCCAGCATCTCGCTGCACAGTTCGGCCATGTCGAAGTTGTTGTTGATGTAGGGGAGGTAGCGCTGGTACTCGGCCTTGTAGCGCGCCCAATCCACGCCCTGCAGGTCCACGCGGTAGAACTTCTTCTTCACCTGTCGCCAGATGTGCTCGAAGATGTAGGCGCGTTCGGCGCTCTCGTTCAGCACCATCTCGCCGTTGATGCCGATGCCCTTGTTCTCGTTCTTCTCGGTGTCGTACTTGTTGATCGACCCGTTGTTCATGTAGAACAGGTTCTTCTGCTCCTTGTCCCAGGTGAGGCCGTAGGCATAGCCATCGCCCATCTTGTTCAGGATCTTGGTTTCGCGCGTGCGGATCTCGTACTGCCACAGGTCGTAGCCCTTTTCGAAGCTGGCCAGGTAATAGAGCTTCTCGCCGTCCTTGCTCAGCACGGCGCCGCTCAGGTCGCTGCTGTTGGGGGTCAGGCGCACGCGGCGGTCGTCGATCCCCGCGAATTCGATCGTGATCGGTTCCACCTTCTTTTCCTCCTCCTTGCCGTCCTTCTTCTTCTCGTCCTTGCCCTTCTTGTCCTTGTCCTCCTTCTTGTCGCCTTCACCACCATCGTCCTTCTTCTCTTCGTTCTCCTTGGCCAGTTCGGCTTCCTCCTTGGTCATCTTGAACTTGTCGAACGCGTCCTGGGTGAGGAAGATGGCGTACGCATCGGCTTCGCCGCCCCAACTGGCGTGGTTCTTCTGTCCGTCGCGCGCGCTCAGGTACACGATCGCCTTGCCTTCCATGGCCCAGCGGGGCATGTCGCCGCCATAGCCGCTCTTGGTCAGGTCGATGATCTCCTTGCCCCCTTCGGCGCTCACGATGCCCACCTGGTTGATCCATTGGTCGTCGTGCAGGAAGGTGAGGGTGAACCACTTGCTGTCGGGGCTCCATTCGTACCACTGGTCCCCGTCGGCATAGCTGTAGTTCTTGTTTCCGGGCACGATCGTCCGGGTCTTCCTGGTGGCCAGGTCCAGGACCTTCAGGGTGGTGCGTTCCTCCAGGTAGGCCACTTGCTTGCCGTCGGGCGAATAGGCGGCCTGGAACTCCTCGGCGGGTGTGGTCAGCAACGGCTCCTCCTTGAGCACGGTGGCGTTGAAGAAGTACTTCTCCTCGGTACGGGTGAGCGTGGTGGTGTACAGGTCCCAGCTGCTGTCTCGTTCCGCTGCATACAGCAGCGTGCGGCCGTCCGGGCTGAAGCGCACGTTGCGTTCCTGCTGCGGGGTGTTGGTGATCCGGCGCGTGGTGCCTTCGGCCACCGAGGTCACGAACACCTCGCCGCGGTGTACGAACGCCACCTCCTTGCCATTGGGCGAAACCACGGACTCGTCCGCATTGTTCACGCTGATCACCTTGGTCGGGTCGTAGCGTCCATCGGTGTTGATGCGGATGTCCACTTTCTTCGGTTCATCGCCGTCCATCAGGGTGTACAATTCACCCCGGTAGCTGAAGCAGAGCATGCCGCCATCGCTGATGCTGAGGTAGCGCACGGGATCCCCGCTGAACCGGCTCACCTGGGTGCTGGCGCCTCCGGTGGCGGGCATCTTGTGCACGTTGAAGGATCCCTTCTCTTCGGTGAGGTAGTAGATGGTGCTTCCGTCCTTGCTCCAGACGGGATTGCGGTCCTCTCCGGCGAAGGTGGTGAGCCGGGTGTAAGCCTTGGTTGCGGGGTTGAACGTCCAGATGTCGCGTGTGACGGAGGAGGTGTGGTGCTTGCGGAAATTGTCTTCGTACCCCTTGCGGTCCTGGTACACGATCAAGGTGCCGGACGGGCTGTACTTCGCGTTCTGCATGGCGATGGTGCTTACCTGAACGGGACGGCCGCCGTTCACGGGCACCGTGTACAATTCGCCCAGCCCGCCTACGGGGAACTGCTGGTTCCGCACATCGTCCTGGCGCGTTCCATAGAAGATCACCTGGTTGTTGTCTGCGGAGAAGTCGGCAGCCACTTCCCCGTTGCCGTGGAAGGTGAGGCGCGTGGGAGTACCGCCGTTCGCGCCCATCACGTACACGTCGTTGTTGCCGTTGCGCGTGCTGGTGAACGCGATCAGACGGCCATCGTGGCTCCAGATGGGGGTATGGTCGTAGGCTTCGTTGGTGGTCAACGGGATCGCGTCGCCACCGTCGACCGGGACTTTCCAGAGATCGCCTTGATAACCGAAGGCGATGGTACGGCCATCGGGGCTGATCGCTGCGTTGCGCAACCAGAGCGGGCGGTCACCGTTCGCTTGCTGGGCATGCGCGGTGATGCCAGCGATCAGGAATGACAGGGGAAGCAACTTCTTCATGGATGCCACGTGGTATGAGGGCGGGTAAAACTATCCGTCCCTGGCTCGCGCCCGTCCCGTGATGAACGGTTGGATCTTGCCGATCTTCGTGGCATGGAAGCCATGCGGACCGCGACACGCTCCTTGCGCACCCTGCCGGACCATGCCCGGGTATGGGTGTACAAGAGCGCACGACCCTTCACCGCCGAACAACGCGAACGCATTGATGCGCTCGGAGCGGCGTTCGCCGGATCATGGGCCGCGCACGGCGCCCCGCTCGATGCGGCAGTGGAGGTCTTGCTCGACCGGTTCGTGGTGGTGGCCGTGGATGAGGAACAAGCCATGGCGAGCGGGTGCAGCATCGATGCGAGCGTGCGCTTCATCCAGCACATGGGACGGGAACTCGGCTTGGTGCTCACCGACCGCATGGTGGTGCTCTATGCGAAGAACGGCGAAGTGCGTGCATGCCGGGTGCCGCAGGTCCAGGACCTGTTGAAGAGCGGTGAGTTGACCGCGGACACCCTGGTCTTCGACGATCTGGTGAGCACCGTGGGAGATCTGCGCACACGCTTCCAGGTGCCCCTGCGAGAGAGTTGGATGGCCCGATCCCTCTGAA
>CAZFAW010000206.1:0-5440 GCA_964517015.1 uncultured Chryseobacterium sp. | reverse complement strand
ACGTCCTTCGGTGGCGGTATGCTGACCATCGGGATCGCACCCTTGCTGCTGGAGAGCGGCACGGGCAGCGCCATCGCCGAGCGCGCGGTTACCGGCGGCCCACGGGTGGTACCGCAGCCCATGCGCGATCACGCGTTGTTGATCTGGGACCGCGCCGCGGAACGGACCGTGCACCTCTTCGATCCCCGGGGCGGCTTGCTGCGCACCTATGCGAAGTGGAACGGAAGGGAATTGTACGTGGCGCGCGAGGGGTTGGCACCGGGCGTTTACCCCTTCGTCGTGGAACAACGCGATGCGCCGGACCGGCATGGCCGGTTGATCGTGGCACCTTAGCAAGGCGCCCGGTTCATTCCACCGCCTCCTTGCGCAGCATGAACCGGCTCACGTTCTGGCCATCGGTGCGGTGCAGGCGGCTGAAGATGAAGGCCGACAACGTGGTGAACCCGCCCAGCAGGAGGAAGGTGCGGTGCAGCCCTTCGATGTACCGCACGCGGTCCGTTTGATCGATGCCGCCGAGGAACAGCGCCGCGACCAGCGAAGCGCTCGCCACCCCGAAGCTCAGGGCCATCTGCTGCGCCGTGCTTGCGATGCTGCTGGCCTGGCTCGCGCGTTCGTCCGCCACGTCGGCATAGGTCAACGAATTCATGCAGGTGAATTGCAACGAGGAGAACAGGCCTTGGGCGAGGCCGAGCAACACGATGGCCGCCACCGGTGTACCGATCCCGATGAACGCATGGCCCATCAGGTTGATGCCCAGCAACACGGTGTTCCACACCATCACGCGCCTGTGGCCGAAGCGTTGCAGCAGCGGGCGGCTCATGATCTTCATGCCGATGGCGGCCACCGCGAGCGGCATGGTGAGCAGCCCTGCGCCCAGGGGTGTGTGGCCCAGGCCGATCTGGTACAGCAGCGGCAACAGGAAGGGCATGCCACCCACGCCCAACCGCGTGGCGAAGCCACCGGCCACGCTGATGCGGAAGGTGCGCAAGCGGAACAGGTGCATGTTCAGCAACGGATGCGGTGCACGGCGGGCATGCCAGCCATAGGCCAGCAACAGCAGCACGGAAACGGCGAACAGGAGCGCGATCCCCAGCGGTGGCCCGTCGTGCTCCCCGAACACCTCCAGCACGTAGCTCAGCAGCGCGATGCCCGCGCCGAAGAGCAGCATGCCCTGGCCATCGATCGGGGGCACCGTGCGATGGGCGAAGTCGGGCATGTAGCGGCGGATCATCCACCAACCCACCGCACCGATGGGGATGTTCACGAAGAAGATGGTGCGCCAGGGCAGCACATGCACCAGTGCGCCACCGACGAACGGACCCACCAACGGGGCCACCAGCGCGGGGATCACCACGTAGTTCATCATGGTGAGCATGCGCGAGCGCGGAAAGGCCCGGATCAGCGCGATGCGGCCCACCGGTACCATCATGGCCCCGCCGATGCCTTGCACGAAGCGCGAGGCCACCAGCATGTGCAGGTCCACCGACAATCCGCACAACAGCGACCCCAGGGTGAAGAGCGCCACGGCCACGCGGAACACGCGCCGTGTGCCGAAGCGATCGGCCACCCAGCCGCTCACGGGAATGAAGATCGCCAGTGCGAGCGTGTACGTGGTGAGCACCGCCTTCAGGCTCAACGCGGTGGTGCCGAGGTCCTTCGCGATCACCGGCACGGCCGTGTTCAGGATGGAGATGTCGAGGTTCTCCATGAAGAACGCCACGGCCACCAACCACGGAAGCACGCGCAGCACGGGAGCGGACAAGGTGGGGGCGGCGCCCTCGCTCATGGTGCAAAGGTGCGAGCGGCGCCGCGGGCATGCGGACAACGACCGCGCACTAAGCCGATCGATCGTCGAGCCCCTTGCCGGCGAGGATCCGCTCGATGTGCTTCTCCACGCGCGCAGCGCGCGTGGTGCTCTGCTTGGCCGAGGCGAAATGGAGGAGGTACCCCCGTTGGCGGCCCGGCGTGAGCGCCTGGAAGGCCTTCTTCAGCGCAGGCAGTTCCTTCATCCGCCGCGCGAATTCCGCAGGCACCTCGTACGCCGCGGTGCGCTTCAATGCAACCTTCCGTCCGGCCTGTTCGATCGCAATGGCCTCCTGCATGTACTGCGCGATGGTGCGCGCCTGCTTCCGGATGGCGTTCAAGCTTGTGAACCGCAGCTGCCGTGCGCTTTGCACGTTCTTCGTCTGCTGCACGAGCAGCCCCGCGTCGTCCTTCAGCAGCGCGCCTTTGTGGAAGAGCAGGGCGCAGTAGTCGTTGAAGCCGTGGATCAGGAACACGTTCCTGCCCTTCAGGGTGTAGCAGGGGTGGCCCCACTTCAGATCCTCCGTCAGCCCGCTGTCCAGCGCCAGTTCGCGCAAGGCCAGGTAGCAGGCCTGCCATGGACCGTCCGTCTCGAAGTACCAGTCGACCTTGGGGTTCATGCCACGAAGTAAGCCCATCGAAGGCCCACCGCCTGTGCGTGCGTTGGCGCGGGTGGGCATCTTTGCGTGCCCATGCTGACCTTCTCCCTGCCCGGAACGCCGGTGCTCACGACCGAGCGGTTGGTGCTGCGCGCGGTACGGCCCGCCGATGCGCCACAGATGCTTGCCATGCGCTCGGACCCCGAGGTCATGCGGCACGTGTCGCGTCCGTTGCTGGCATCGCACGAGGAGGCGTTGGCCTTCATCGCGAAGGTGGAAGCCTCGGTGGCAGCGAACGAAGCCGTGCAATGGGCCATGGCCCGCAAGGACGACGACCTGTTCCTGGGTATGATCGGTTTCTGGCGCCTGGAGCGCGAGCACCACAAGGGTGAACTGGGCTACATGCTGGCGCGCGCGCATTGGGGCGTCGGCTACATGCGCGAAGCCATCGCGGCCGTCGTACCCTTCGGGTTCCGGGAGTTGGGCTTCCACCGGGTGGATGCGTTGACGCGACCGGAGAACCTCGCTTCGATCCGCGCCCTGGAAGCGAACGGCTTCGTGCGCGAAGGCCACTACCGCCAGAGCGTGTTCGCCAACGGGACCTTCCACGACATGCTTCATTACGGGCGGCTGGCCGCGGCGGCATCGCTCGGCTGATGGGTCCCGGGAAAACCGCGCGTTGCCGATCGCCGCGCGAACGCGTAGGGGAGCCGCTCGGATCGGTTCACCCGTTGTGCACCGCCACGTTCCGTCCAAGCGTCTTGAACCGTTCGCCGCTGGCCTGCACCACCGTGATCGTGAGATGGCCGGTCTTGCTGATGTTCAGGTCGCGCACGGTGCCGCGCTTGCCTTTGTGCGTGCCGGCGATCACCACGCACGCATCGCCTTCCTTCACGGGTTGGATCCTGGCAGTGGACATCGCTTTTCGTTGGTCCCGTAAAGGTGTGCATCGGGCGGAACGTGGCCGCATGCTCCGTGAACGGATGACCGGCGAAGGTGTACAGCGACCGATCTTCGACCCCATGCGACGAGCCCTATTCACGACCGCGATCCTATTCACCGTTCCCGCGCTGCACGCACAATGGGTCGGTGGCGGGGTGTTCTCCACCGCACTGCACTTCCAGGCCTGTGCCTTCCACGACCTGGATTCGGGCTTGTTCGTGTACGGGGCCGACAACCCCGGGCCCAACTCCTTCGCCACCGAAGGCGGCCTCATCCTCACGGACAATGGCGACGCTTCGGGCGGCTACTATCTATGGTACGAACCCAGCACCAACCTGGAGGACATCGACGTGAAGATGACCGGTGGCAAGCCGCTCTACATGGCTGCCGGGCACGAACTCTACGGCACCAGCATCGTGGTGCGCTCCTATGCCTTCCCGGACTATCCGTTCGCCTTCGACAGCGTGCGCACGGGTACCGGCCAATACTACCGGGCCATCCGCCTGCGCAACGACCTGGTCGCCATCGCCGGAGGTGGTGACGACCTGGGCAACGGCATCATCGACATGAGCACCGACACGGGCGCCACCTGGGCGAACGTGGCCGTGCTGACCGGCCAACCCGTGGCGCGCCTGCACTTCGTGAACGATACACTGGGCTTCGCCGCCACGGGGGGCTACCGTCGATTGATCGGCAACGGGCTCTTCCTTCCCGACAGCGGAGCGGTGTACCGCACGGTGAACGGCGGCCTGGACTGGGAACAAGTGCTGGCCGCATCGGGGTCGGGCTTCTCCGATGTTTCGTTCCGCGATGCGTCGACAGGCGCGGCCACGCGCAACGACGGCACCATCCAATGGACCACGGACGGCGGTGACACCTGGAACACCGCGGTGGTGGGCCTCGGCGTTCCCGTGGTGATGACCACCGTGACCTTCCGGCAGGATGGCGTGGGGTTCGCCGCCGGATATCGCGCCGATGGGGTGAGCGGGTACATCCTGATCAGCTACGATGGCGGGGCCACGTGGTACGAGAACTTCAACACGAGCGGGTTGAACCACTCACGCCGCATCTATGACCTGTACTTCCACGACGCGGCGCACGGCTACGCCAGCACGCACATCAAGCCGCTGCGCACCACGGGCATCGTCATGGGCGTGGACGAACCGCGCTCGGAGGCGTTGCGGGTGCATCCCGATCCGGCCGAGGATCGGGTGTTCGTTCAACTGCCCACGGACGCGCCAGTGCGTGTGGATGTGATGGATGCCACCGGCCGCGTGGTACGAACGGAGCGAGCGGAGCACGGAACGGCATGCATCGATGTGCACGATCTTCCTTCGGGCGGGTACGTGGTACGCGCTACGGTGGGCGGGGTCGTGCTGCACGCCATGCTGGTGCGCAGGTAACGGGGCGCGGGCATCATGGACGCGATCGGGCGGCATGACGGGACACAAGCACGTTCACATGGCGTGAACAATGGGCCAAGATGGGGTCCCGTGCTCACAGGAGCGCCCCGATCCGAAACCCCAGCACCGCGTTGTTGAAGTGCCCATCGCTCGGCTGGAAGGAAGAATACAACCGGGGCGTCCAGCCCACCGCGAGGGAGAACCCGGTGGCGTTCAGGAAGCGCAGGAAAGCGTGCAATGCCGGAAAGGTGGAAAAGATCCCCAACGCGCACTCGATGACCCGTCACAGCTTCAGCACGCGCGACCGTCCAACCGGGATGCCCTGTGCATCCAGGAACTCCAGCAGGTAGAAGCCCGATCCGTTCATCGGAAGGTCCAGCACGCCGTTGCTGAACGGGGGCCGGCCCAACGACCGGCCGCTCGCATCGCGCACCTGTACCTCTGCGGCGGTGGGGGCGGTGATCCACAGCCTGCCGCTGGTGGGGTTCGGACGAACGATCGGATCGCCGGGGGATCGCTCGTGGATGCCGGTACCGCACGCCATCGGTGCGATCCCGCTGCCGACCGGCAGCGTGGCCACGAAGTCCGCCATGGAACCCACCGTCCAGATGAAATTGTTGATCATCACATGGTCCGGACCGATCAGGCAGTAGTTCGGGGCGCTTCCGATGCCGAACACATCGCTCAACGGCA
>CAZFAW010000205.1:1664-5468 GCA_964517015.1 uncultured Chryseobacterium sp. | reverse complement strand
TCGCCGAGGCGCTTGCGCACCTCGTTGAGCTGCAGGTGCACGATGCGCGACAGGGCTTCGTGCGTCAGCGGGTACGGAACGTGCCCGCCTGTGGATCGAAGCGAACGGTGGCATCGTCGAACGCATCGGCAATGGCTCCGGAGGAGACGGCATCCTGTGCCGTTCCCTTCCAGACGGCCCGGTCCTGCCGGAGGATCCACAGGGCATCCGCAAGGTCCAGTGCAAGTTGCAGGTCGTGCGTGCTGAACAGCACGGCGCGCCCGGTTTCGTGCGCGATCGAACGCAGCAGATGGATCGTGCGCACGCGATGGGTGAGGTCGAGGAAGGCGGTGGGTTCGTCCAGCAAGAGCACCGGTGTGCCTTGTGCGAGCGCACGGGCGATCATGACCTTCTGGCATTCGCCGTCGCTCAACTGGTCCACGGACCGATCGGCCAGGGCGGTCGCTCCGGCGCGTTCCAGGGCGTCGTCCACGATCGACCGGTCCTTCGGCCCCAGGCGCCCCAGATGCCCGGTCCAGGGCTGGCGGCCGAAGCCCACCAGCGTGTGCACGGTCAGGCCGCCCGTGGGAGGTCTGCCGGTAAGCACCACGCTCACTTCGCGGGCGCGCTCGATCGCGCCCAGTGTGGCGAGGTCGCGTCCCGCCACGAACACCTGCCCGGCAAGAGGGGGGTGCAGCCCGGCCAGTGTGCGCAACAGCGTGCTCTTGCCCGCGCCGTTCACACCGATCAATGCGCGAACGGAGCCGGGGGAAAGGTCCAGTGCGAGGCGTTCGAGCAGCACGCTATCGCCGTGGCCCACGGCCAGATCCCGGGTGTGGAGCAGGGCATCCATATCAGCGGGTCCGGGCCCATTTTCGTCCGCGCAGCAGCACCCATACCACCACGGGTGCGCCGAGCAGCGAGGTGACCGCGTTCAAGGGCAGGGCGTGCACGGCGCCCGTGGAACGCACGAGCAGGTCGCAGCCCACCGCCAGAACAGCACCGGTGAGCACCGTGGTGGGCATGAGGTGCAGGTGGTCGTTGGACCGGATGGCCGCTCGCGCGATGTGCGGGGTGGCGAGCCCCAGGAAAGCGACCGGTCCGCAGAAGGCCGTGACGACGCCCGCCAGCGATCCGGCGATCAGGATCAACACCCGGCGCATGTTCCGCACGTCCACGCCCATGCTCGCCGCGAGGTCATCGCCCAGCAACAGGGCGTTCAACGGTTTGATCGCCCGGAACGCGCCCATGGTGCCGAGAGCGACCACCACGGCCAGCCAGCCGATGTTGCGCGGCGTCGTGGCCGCGAAGGTGCCCATGCTCCAAAGCACGTAGCTCTTCAACGCCTCCGCCCAACTCGCGCTTTGCAGCACACTGATCAGCGCACCGCAGACATGCCCGACCATGATGCCGATGATCAGCAATGTGACCCCATCGCCCAGGCGACGGTCGGCCGCCACGATAAGCAGCAATACCGCAAGGGCACCGAGCATTGCGGCCGTGGTGGTGGCCGCTTCCAGGGGAAGTGCCGCGTTCCATACCGGGCGCGCCAGCAGCACCAGCGCCACGCCCAGGCTGGCACCCGAACTGATGCCCCACACACCGGGCCCGGCCAGGGGATTGCGGAAGAGCGTTTGCATGATCAACCCGCACGCGGCCAGTCCCGCACCGGCCAGTACGGCAGTGAGCGCTTCGGGCAGGCGCACGCCGCGTACGATCGCGACCACTTCGTCCGAGCCACTGCCCCGCACGATCGCACCGATCGCTTCGCGCAAGGGAATGGCCACGCTGCCGACCAACAGATCGGTCACGAACAGGACCACCAGCAGGAACGCCAGCACGGATAGGATCACGGTCCGCGATCGCATGCGTTCGAACATACGGCTTGCGCTCAGTCCACGGCGATCTCGTCCAGGAACATCCAGGCCGGGTTGCCGGCACCGGGGTGGCCTTCGGGAATGTTGCCGATGTGCTTCACCGTGAACCGGACGTAGCGCGTTTTCATCCCAAGGTCAAAGGCGTATGAGTTGCGTCCGATCCCGGGTTTCACCCGTGCAGTGCCTTGGGTGCGAAAGGCTGTCCCATCGATACTGGTGCTGAACTCCACTTCTTCGGGCAGGTGGATCCAACTGTGCGTCTCGTTCAACGCACCGATGCGGGCAGTGCGCACCTCCTGTTCGCTCCCCAGGTCCACGGTGATGGTCACTCCCTCGCGCCAGCCGAGCCACTCGGTGTTCACGCGTTTCTCCTGCGCGGTGATGCCGTCCACCAGGGTGAAGGCGCCGCCTTCGTTGTAGCGCTCGTTGGGTGCAACGCTGAGGGTGATGGGGCGTGCGGTGGCTTTGTTCACGAGGAAGCGCCGCTTCGAGATGGGACCGGTGAGCCCTTCCCGCTGGAGCCAACCGTGCAGTTCGCGGTCGCTGTCGATGATCACGGGACCGGTGTATGCCTCAAGGTTCGCCGCGGCTTCATCGTAGGGCGGTGCCATCTCGGTCATTGAAAAGTCCGTGCCTGTGCCGGAGCTCATCTCCACGGCGATGGTGCCGGGCTTCGGTCCCTGCTTCGGGCGGATGCTCACTTGATACAAGCTCTTGCTCGCGTTCACCTTCATCGCCTCGAGCTTCGGGAACTCGTTCTCCAGGCGGCGGATGAAGTCGGCCTCATCGCGCTTCGCCTTCGGTGTCCATAGCACTTCCGCCAGCGCGAGCATGCGTGGCACAGCCATGTACTCCACATGGTCCGGTGTCAGGATGTACTCCGTCCACACGTTGCCCTGCGCGCCCAGGATGTACTTCGCCTCCTCAGGCTTCAGCTCGGCGGGGATGGGCTCGTAGCTGTAGACCTTCTGCAAGGTGGTGTAGCCGCCGATCGCCAGCGGTTCGTTCGCGGGGTCGCCCTGGTAGTGGTCGAAGTAGCAGTGGCTGCCCGGGCTCATCACGGCGTAGTGCCCGCTCTTCGCAGCCGCCACGCCGCCCTCGGTGCCGCGCCAGCTCATCACGGCCGCATTGGGCGCCAGACCACCCTCGAGGATCTCGTCCCAGCCGATGATCTTCCGGCCTTTGCTGTTCACGAATTGCTCGATGCGCTGGATGAAGTAGCTCTGCAGCTCGTGCTCGTCCTTCAGCCCGTGGGCCTTCATCCGTGCCTGGCATTTCGCGCAGGCCTTCCAGCGTTCCTTCGGACACTCGTCACCCCCGATGTGCAGGTACTGTCCGGGGAAGAGTTCCATCACCTCGGTGAGCACGCCCTCCAACATGGCGAACACGCTGTCGTTGCCCGCGCAGAACACGTCGTCGAACACGCCCCAGCCTTTCTGCACCTCGTACGGCCCACCGATGCAGCCCAACGCGGGGTAAGCCGCGAGCGCCGCCATGGCGTGGCCCGGCATCTCGATCTCGGGTACCACGGTGACGTGGCGCGCCGCGGCGTAGGCCACCACCTCCTTGATCTGCGCCTGCGTGTAGAAGCCGCCATAAGGGATGCTGTCGTACTCGCGCCGGCTGTACGGACCCACCTGGCCGCCGCTTCGCCATGCGCCCACCTCCGTGAGCTTCGGGTACTTCTTGATCTCGATGCGCCATCCCTGGTCCTCGGTAAGGTGCCAGTGGAAGGTGTTCATCTTGTACCGTGCCAGCAGATCGATGTACCGCTTCACGAATTCGACCGGGAAGAAGTGTCGGCACACATCGAGGTGCATGCCGCGCCACGGGAAGCGGGGTTGGTCGGCAATGGAGAGGCACGGCAGCACGCCGGTGGTGCGCGCCCCTTCCAGCATTTGCACCAGCGTTCGACTGCCGCGGAACACACCGGCTTCGGTGGGAGCGG
>CAZFAW010000205.1:0-1564 GCA_964517015.1 uncultured Chryseobacterium sp. | reverse complement strand
AGCATTTGCACCAGCGTTCGACTGCCGCGGAACACACCGGCTTCGGTGGGAGCGGTGATCGAGATCCCGTCCGGCCGCACGGTCAACCAGTAGAACTCATCCGGCAGGAGGGTGTCGGGCTGCACGATGGCGAATTCGATCCGGATGGGGAGCAGGCAGTCCTTCGTTGCCGATCCGTGCAAGGGCAGCACTTCCGAGCGCAGCAAGTCGACCAGGGTGCTGGAGATCATCGGCGCAGCATCGATCCGCCACGGGCACCCCAGGTCCAACGTGCCGTGTTCGTGCTGGATCGCAACGGGCGCGGGGATCAGGTCCGGGATCGCCGTACCCTGGGCAAGGGCACTGCAACACAGCAGGAAAAGAGGGTAGGAGCGGGCGCGCATCGGGCAAAGGTGTTCATTCGTTCGGGAGCCCTTGTGGGATCCTGAGGGGCGAAAAGGGGGCGCCCGTGCCCGTGGTGTTGTGGGTCCGGGAATTGAGCCTACATTCGCGGCCCCTTCGAGAAAGGGGACCTAAAACCAAAAGCGACATGCCAACTCGCATCCGCCTTCAGAGAAAAGGCAAGAAAGGCCAGCCGTACTACCACATCGTGGTGGCTGACTCCCGTTCACCCCGCGACGGGAAGTACATCGAACGGTTGGGCGCGTACGATCCCGCCAGCAGCCCGGCGTTCATCGAGATCGATTTCAACAAGACCGTGGACTGGATGCAGAAAGGCGCCCAGCCCAGCGACACCTGCCGCGCGATCCTGAGCTACAAGGGCGTGATCTACAAGAACCACCTGTTGAACGGTGTGAAGAAGGGCGCCTTCGACGCCACCGAGGCCGATCGCCGGTTCGATGGCTGGATGAACGAGAAGAGCGCCAAGGTCGACGCGAAGCGCAAGAGCGCAGGCGAACAGGCCGAAGCCGCCGTAAAGGCCCGTGTGGCCGAGGAGACCAAGAAGGCCGAGGAACTGGCTGCCAAGCTCAGCGCCAAGCGCGCGGAAGCCCTCGCAGCCAGCGAAGCCGCTCCGACCGCTGAAGCCCCCGCTGCGGAAGCCCCTGCCGAAGGCGAGGCGCCTGCCGCCGAGTGATCCCACGAACCATCCGACCGGGGCCCGCTTCGACAGAGGCGGGCCTCGTTGCTGTTGGCCGGGCTACCTTCACGGCCATGTCGGCGGAACGCATGCGGCGCATCGGCCGGATCGGGAAACCGTGGGGGCATCGCGGCGAGGTCTCGGTGCACTTCGATCGGGCGGAAGCATCCGACCTGGTGGCACCCGGCACCGTGTTCGTGGACTTCGAGGGCCAGCAAGTGCCCTTCTTCTTCACGCACTGCACGGAAAAGGGGAGGGAGGTGCTCATGAAGTTCGACTGGATCGATGATCCACAGGCCGCAGCCGTGTTAGTGGGGCGCGATCTCCTTCTGCCCGCCGATCAGGCCACCGCATTGGCCGAATACCTGGATCCAGAAAGAATGCTGGGCATGCGCGTGCTCGACGACGTGCACGGAGAGCTCGGAACGGTGACCGGGCTCACCGGTACCGACGCCAATCCCGTGTTGGTGATCGGCGGGGAAGGAA
>CAZFAW010000204.1:0-5470 GCA_964517015.1 uncultured Chryseobacterium sp. | reverse complement strand
GCCAGCGTGCTGGTGAACCGCTCATCCACCGCCTCCACCCAAAGGCCGGGGAACGCCTGCCGCAAGCGCTCCATGAAGGCCAGTGCGCCCGCCGTGCCATCGGTGGGCCGGCCTTTCAGGTCCACCGGCAGCCCCACCACGAAGCCCTCGATCGGCTCGGCACGGTGGAGGCGCTGCAAGTGATCGATCACCGCTCCCGTGGGAAGCGTATCCAATGCGCTGGCGATGATGCCGAGCGGATCGGTGGTGGCCAGCCCGGTGCGCTTCGCGCCATGGTCGATCCCGATCACCCGCCCCATGGCCGCGAAGTTCGACAGCGCGTGCGCTTCCCCTTGCATGCCCAACGGATGGCGACATTTGGGCCCGGCGCCCCTTCCGGGCACCCGCCCACCCATGCAACAGGAGATCGAACGCGCCTGGGAAGACCGGGCCCTGCTGAAGGACCCACGCACGATGGAAGCCATCGCGCACACCATCAGCCTGTTGGACAAGGGCGAAGTGCGCGTGGCCGATCCTCCGGAGAAGGGCGATGGCCCCTGGAAGGTGAACGACTGGGTGAAGAAGGCCGTGATCCTCTATTTCCCCACCCGAGGCATGCGCACACTGGAGGCCGGCCCATTGGAGTTCCATGACAAGATGGACTTGAAGCGCAACTACGCCGCACTGAACGTGCGCGTGGTACCGCACGCCGTGGCACGGTACGGCAGTTACCTCGCGCCCGGCGTGATCCTCATGCCCAGCTACGTGAACATCGGCGCGTACGTGGACGAAGGCACCATGGTGGATACCTGGGCCACCGTGGGCAGCTGCGCGCAGATCGGGAAGGGCGTGCACTTGAGCGGCGGGGTGGGCATCGGAGGTGTGCTGGAACCCGTGCAGGCCTCCCCCGTGATCGTCGAGGACGGCGCGTTCATCGGCTCCCGCGCCATCGTGGTGGAAGGCGTCCGTGTGGGGCAGGAAGCCGTGCTCGGCGCCAACGTGGTGCTCACGGCCAGTACACGCATCATCGACGTGACCGGTCCCGTGCCGAAGGAAATGAAGGGACTCGTTCCGCCGCGCTCCGTGGTGATCCCCGGCACCGTGCCGAAGCGCTTCCCGGCCGGCGAATACGGCGTGCCCTGCGCGTTGATCATCGGCCTGCGCAAGGAGAGCACCGACAGGAAAACAAGCCTCAACGATGCCCTGCGCGAACACAACGTGGCGGTGTGACCGTGTTCCCGTGAACACCCGGCGCGAAACGGGTACGGGGATGCATCGCGCGAACGCCCCTGCTTGAAGTGAAGGATCTCCTGGTCATACAAACCGCCTTCCTCGGCGATGCCGTGCTGGCCACGGCCCTGCTGGAGAAGCTCCACGCACACTTCCCCGATGCACACATCGACCTGGTGGTGCGAAAGGGCAACGAAGGCCTGTTCGATGGGCATCCGTTCCTGAACACCTTGTTCGTGTGGGACAAGCGCAGCGGTAAAACGCGCACGTTGCTCGACCTGATCGGCAGGCTGCGCAAGGCGCGATACGACCATGTGATCAACTGCCAGCGTTTCTTCAGCACCGGCCTGATGACCGTTCTTGCACGCGGCACGGAGAAGATCGGTTACGACAAGAACCCGCTTGCCCTGTTCTTCGATCGTGTGGTGGAGCACCGGATCCCCGTGCCTTCCGCCTTGCGGCCCGCACCCCCCGGTCCGTCGAGCGATGGCGTGCACGAAGTGTACCGGCTGAACGACCTGATCGCCCACCTGACCGACCACGCACGGCCCCTCCCGCGGCTCCACCCCGGCGAGGCGCACCGGAAGGAAGCGGCGCCATTCCGCACCACGCCGTACGTGTGCATCGCTCCCGCCTCGGTCTGGTTCACCAAGCAGTGGCCTGCGGAGAAGTGGAGCGCGCTGGTCCGGGCACTGCCCACCGATGTACGCGTGCTGTTCATCGGTTCGCCGGGCGACGTTCCGCTTTGCGAAGGCATACGGCTGGCGGCCGGGCGCGGGGAGGTGCTTGCCGGGCGCTTGTCGCTGCTGGGCACCGCTGCGTTGATGGGGGGCGCCGGTATGAACTTCGTGAACGACAGTGCCCCCCTGCACATGGCCAGCGCCAGGCACGCACCGGTGATGGCCGTGTTCTGCAGCACCGTGCCGGCGTTCGGTTTCGGTCCTTTGCACGCGAACGGGCGGGTGGTGCAGATCGATCGGCCGCTCGAGTGCCGGCCCTGCGGCCTGCACGGCCACCGCAGCTGCCCGAAGGGGCATTTCCGCTGCGCATCGGCGATCGACCCGGCGCAGCTCGCAGCGTTCGTGCGCGATCGCTGAAGCGCCCGTCGCGCTGGGTCCACCCGCCTACTTTTGCCGGCCTTCCACCTGTGCACGTGCCCGGAACGAACGCCTTCACCGTGGATCCCGCCCGCCTTGCCGGTGTGCTGGACCAGCCCCTGTTCCAAGCGGTGGAAAAGGAGGCGGCGGACCAAGGCATCGCCACGTTCGCCATCGGGGGGTATGTGCGCGACCTGATCCTCGGACGACCTTGCAAGGACATCGATCTCGTGGTGGAAGGCGATGGGATCCGCTTCGCCGAACGCGTGGCAGCCGCCCTGGACGCGGGGCCGGTCCATGTGTTCAAGAACTTCGGCACGGCCATGTTCAGGCTGGGCGACCTGGACATCGAATTCGTGGGGGCGCGCAAGGAGAGCTACCGCCGCGACAGCCGAAAACCGGACGTGCAACGAGGGTCCATCCGCGACGACCAGGAACGGCGCGACCTCACCATCAACGCGCTGGCCATCTCGTTGAACCCGGCCGATCGCGGCGAACTGGTGGACCCGTTCGAAGGCCTGCGCGATCTGGAACGCGGGATCCTGCGCACCCCGCTGGACCCCGACATCACCTTCAGCGACGACCCCTTGCGCATGCTCCGCACGGTGCGTTTCGCGGCACAGCTGGGCTTCTTCATCGACACCAAATGCTTCGAGGCGATCCAACGCAATGCCGAACGCCTCGACATCATCAGCGCCGAACGCGTGCACGGCGAACTGAACCGGATCATCCTTTCGCCGAAACCGAGCATCGGGTTCAAATTGCTGCTCACCAGCGGCCTGCTGATCCGCTTCTTCCCCGAAATGGTGGACCTGCAGGGCGCGGAAGAGAAGAACGGGATCGGCCACAAGGACAACTTCTACCACACGCTGCAGGTGCTGGACAACGTGGCCGAGAACAGCGACGACCTCTGGCTGCGCTGGGGGGCGGTGTTGCACGATATCGCCAAGCCCCGCACCAAACGCTTCGAAGCGAAGGTCGGCTGGACCTTCCACGGCCACGAGGACAAGGGCGCGCGCATGGTGCCCGGCATCTTCCGCCGGTTGAAACTGCCGCTGGACGACCAGATGCGCTTCGTGCAAACGCTCGTTGCCCTGCACCTGCGCCCCATTGCACTGACCAAGGACGAAGTGACCGACAGCGCGGTACGGCGCCTCCTCTTCGACGCCGGCGATGCCATCGATGCCTTGATGATCCTGTGCAAGGCCGACATCACCAGCAAGAACGAAGCGAAGAAGCAGCGCTACCTGCGCAACTACGAGCTTGTGCTGCGGAAGCTGGAGGAAGTGGAGGAAAAGGACCGCATCCGCAACTTCCAGCCCCCGATCACCGGAGAGGACATCATGGGCACTTTCTCCATCGGCCCGTGCAAGGCCATCGGCGACCTGAAAACGGTGATCAAGGATGCGATCCTGGACGGCAAGATCCCGAACGACCGCACGGCAGCCTGGCCGTTCATGCTGGAGGAAGGCCGCAAGCTCGGGTTGCACCCACGGCCCGGCAGCGAGCACCCGCCCGCAGGCCCGCAGGCACGGGCGTGACCCGACCGGGTTAGCTTCGCGTTCCCGACCAACGGGCAGTTCCCATGCGCATCTACCGCTTCCGCGTCATGATCGACGATCCCTGCGAGGCCTTTCGCGACATCGAGATCAAGAGCGAACAGACCTTCCTGCAATTCCACAAGGCCATCAAGGAGGCATTCGGGTTCACGGGCGACGAGATGTCCTGCTTCTACGTGAGCGATGACGACTGGGGAAAGGGACCGGAGATCCCGCTGGCCGACCTGGGTTTCGGGGTGGACGGTGAAATAGCGCCGACCCTCATGGACAAGGTGTACATCAGCGATCACATGCGCAGCACGCGGCAGCGCTACATCTATGTGTACGACTTCCTCCACCACTGGAGCTTCCTGATCGAACTGGTGCACGCCACCGAACCGGAGAAGGGCAAGAAATACCCGCGGGTGGTGTTGAGCCACGGCACCCCGCCCGCCGAGAACAGCCGCATGGACCGCTCGCTGCTTCCTGCGGAAGAGGACGACATGCGAGAAGAAGCCGAGGAACTGTTCGATGCGGACGACGACCTGGGATCCGACGACGAAGACGAAGGCGCCCGCGGTGGGCACGACGAAGACGATGACGGCCTGAGCGGCCACGAGGAACTGCCCGACGAGTACCATTGATGGCAGCCGCTGTCACTTCGAGTGCAGTCGAGAAGCGACAGGGGGGGGTGCTGATCGTGGTCGGCGGTCCTACGGCCAGCGGGAAGTCACGCGTTGCGGCCGGCCTGGCCAAGCACTTCGGCACCGCAGTGGTGAACGCCGACGCACGACAGTTCTATCACGCTCTTCGCATCGGTGCGGCGCTCCCCACCGCGGAAGAGATGCAGGGCGTTCCACATCACTTCGTGGGCCATCTGGAAGTGTCGCAGAGCATGAGCGCCGGCGCTTACGAGCGCGCTGCGGTTCCCGTGATCACCGACCTGTTGGGCAAGCATGGCTTCGCCGTGCTTACCGGCGGATCGGGCCTGTACATCGACGCCGTGGTGAACGGATTCGACGCGCTGCCCGCCGGGGATCCGTCCGTGAGACGGGATCTCCAGGAACGCTTCCAGCGCGATGGGATCGAGCCTCTCCTGGAGGAATTGCGACAACGCGATCCGGCCACCTGGCAGCGCATCGACCGGCACAATCCGCACCGGGTGATCCGCGCGCTCGAGGTCTGCCGCACATCGGGTCGCCCCTACAGCACGCAACGTTCCGGTCGCAGCGCCGCGCGGCCCTGGCAGGTGATCAAGATCGCCATGGACCTGCCCCGCGAGGAACTCTACACGCGGATCGACGCCCGCGTGGACGCGATGATCGCACAGGGACTCGTGGAGGAGGCACGTGGCCTGCTCGCCGCGCGCGATGCGAACGCCCTGCGCACGGTCGGTTATCGCGAACTGTTCGCGCATTTCGATGGCCACCTGACGCTCGAAGAGGCCATCGCCTTGATCAAGCAGCATACACGCAACTATGCCAAACGGCAGCTGACCTGGCTGCGGCGGGATCCGGAATGGCACTGGCGTTCTACGGACCAGCCCGTCATCCCGCCCACACTTCCCGGTCGCTGATCCCCCCGATCGCGGTATTCCGGAACGCCCTGGCCCACGGCATCTTTGCC
>CAZFAW010000203.1:0-5475 GCA_964517015.1 uncultured Chryseobacterium sp. | reverse complement strand
CCCAACGCAGGTGTGACACTGATCCACACCGCGCTGTCGAGCACGGAGCGGATGTGCGCACCGAAGCTCCTGGTGCCTTCGGGTCCGCTCAATTCCACATCGGCCTTGGCCTTGTAGTAGTGAAGGATCGCGGTATCCCTCGCAAGCACCAGGTCAACGACCTTCTCTGCCGAACGCAGCGGTACTTCCTTGGGCTTCACCACCTCTTGAACGGTCCGGCATCCCATGAGCAGGGCGGCGAAGGCTGCCAACGGGATCCACCGGCCACGGAGCATGTGCGGAAATTAATCGGGCAACCGACCCTCGGCCACTTTGCGCCCGATGGCATCGCTGGCACCACCGAGGCGTTGCGCTTCCTTCCATTTGAGGAGCGCGCCTTCCGCATCGCCGGCACGATAGAGGATGTCGCCGTAGTGTTCCAGCACTTCGCCGCTCGCGGCGCCGCCGCTCTGCACGGCCTTCTCGATCCATTCGCGGGCATCGGAATAACGCCCCAGCTGGAACAGGACCCAGGCGTACGTGTCCTGGAAGCTCGATTGCCCGGGCGCAAGCTCGTTGCTCCGGCGGCTCATGCGCTCCGCCTTCTCCAACTGCGTATGGCGCAGGCTCAGGTAGTACGCATGGTTGTTCAATGTCGTGGCGTTGTCGGGATCCAGTTCCAGGGCCTTGTCGAACGCCTTGTCGCTCTCGTCGCTTCGCCCGGCCTCGTTGTAGGCATCGCCCAGACTGGTCCAGAATTGAGCGAGCAGCTCGGTATCGTCCACCACCAGGTCGCGGCCGGTCACAAGGGCTTCGATCGCCTCGTCGTGACGGCCCAGGTTGCTCAGCGCAATGCCGTTGTAGAGGTGGAACAGGGGAATGGTGGGAAAGAGCTCCGAGGCGGCGCTCGCATCCTGTTGCAGGCCCGGGTAGTCGGAAAGGCGCAGGTCCAGGTCGACGAGCTGCTGCCAGATCGGGTACTTGTCCTTCTCGTACCGTGCCGCCTCGCGGAACGCATCGCGTGCTTCGGCGAGCTTGTTGTCGCGCAAGAGGAAATCGCCTTCGATGGCGAAGGGTTTACCGCTCTGCGGATGGGCTTGCTTCAGTGTGTGGATCAGCTCGTACGAGCGATCGAGCAGTTGCCGGCGCCCGGCGCCGTTGCTCGTATCCGCGCCCGGGTGCGTCATTTCAAAGAAGCCGAGCAACAACTGCATCTTGGCGTCCACGTCCAGGTCCGGGTCCGCGAAGGCCACGTGCAGATGTTCGAAGGCCTTGTCGGTATCGCCCGTGCCGTAGTAGTGTTCGGCCAGGGCGATGCGCGTCATGTTGTCATCGGGGTCCAGTCGGAGCAGGTATTCGTACTCCGCCAGTGCCTTTTCGTGCTCGCCCAGTTCATCGTACAGACCCGCCAGCATGGAGCGGAATTCCGTCTTGTCCGGCTCCGCCTCGAGCGCCTTCTCCAGGAGGATCCTGGCCTCCTGCAACTGCCCCGCGCCCGCGAGCATGTCGAACTCGTTCATCGTCAGTTCATCGCTGGGCCCGAGGCGCTGGCGCATGTCCGCGTAGACCCGCCGAGCCTCCTCCACTTTGCCGTCGCGGGCCAACGCGCCGGCCAGGTCGAAGTACACTTCGAAGTGATCGGGCCATTTGTCGAGGATGCCCCGATAGACGGAGGCGGCTTCATCGAACCGCTGGCCCTGCATGCACAGGTCCGCCAGCAGCAGCCTGTACCAGAGGTTCTCGCGATCGGTCTGCTGGGCTTTTCGCGCCATGTCGAGCGCACCGGTGGCGTCCTGCCGCGCGTTGTACAGCTTGCTCAGCTCGTACATGGCCGCGGCGTTCTTGGGGTCCAGGCGCAGGCAGGCCTCGAACAACTGCACCGCCTTCGGGAGATCGCCCGTCAATCGTGCCCGCGTGGCATCCATGAACATGGCCATTTCCTGCGCGCGCTGGTCTTTCACCACGGCACCCCCACGCGCCGCGTCGCCCTCGGGGCGAGGTCCTTCGGCCACACCGCGCGCGCCGCCACAGGCGCTCAAGATGAGCACGGCGAGCACGGTGGGGGCGATGGTGCGGATCATGTCGCGTCAGGCGATGGTGGCGTCGTCGCCGATGCTCAGGTCGAGTGCAGTGCCCTGCACCGAGGCGCGTTCACCGATCATGCTGTTGTCGATCACGGCGTCCTGTACACGCACACCGCCCCGCAGGATCGAATTACGTACCACGCTGCCGGAAATGCTCGCACCCTTCTCGATGGAAACGTTCGGTCCTACGATGCTGTTGGAGATCGTGACGTCGTCGCCGATGAAGCACGGAGGCACGATGACGCTGTTCTCCGTCTTCACCTTCGTGCTCACCAGGTTCTTGTCGCCCTTGAGGTACCCCAGCACCTTGGTGTTGGTGTCCACCATGGCGTTCTTGTTGCCGCAGTCCATCCACACGTCCACGCTGCCGGCCTTGAAGCGTGCGCCCTTGCGCTTCATGTTCTCCATGGCGTTGGTGAGCTGGTACTCGCCCTTGTCCTTCACGTCGTTGTCGATCAGCCATTGCATTTCGCTGCGCAGGCGTTCGCCGTCGGCGAAGTAGTAGATGCCGATGATGGCCAGATCGCTCACGAACTGTTGCGGTTTCTCCACGAACTCCGTGATGATACCGTTGCCGTCGAGCTTCACCACGCCGAACTGACGCGGATCTTCCACCTTGTTCACCCAGATCACCCCGTCGCAGTCCTTGTCCAGCTTCAGCTGCGCGCGGAAGAGCGTGTCGGCGAAGGCCACGATGATGCGACCGCTGAGGGCCTTCTCCGCGCAGAGGATCGCGTGCGCCGTGCCGAGCGCCACTTCCTGGTAATGGATGCTGCCCTTCGCGCCGACGGCTTTGGCGATGGCCACCAGCTCTTCTTCGACCTTCTTCCCGAAGGAGGGGTGTACCACGAATGCCACTTCCTCCACCGGTTCGCCGGCCACGGCGGCCAGGTCCTCCACGAGGCGCTGTACGATGGGTTTGCCGGCGATCGGCAGCAGGGGTTTGGCGGTGGTGTGGGTGTGCGGACGCATCCGCTTGCCCATGCCCGCCATCGGGACGATGATCTTCATTCCTCTGTTCTGGCTCAGCCTCAGCGGGTGCCGGTATGTCCGAATCCTCCGGTGCCGCGTTCGGAAGCGCGAAGGTCCGCAACTTCTTCGAACCGTATGCGCTCGTACCGGGCGATCACCAGTTGGGCGATCCGTTCCCCATCCTTCACCTCGAAGGGCTCCCGCCCGAGGTTGATCAGGATCACGCCCACTTCGCCGCGGTAGTCGGCATCGATGGTGCCCGGCGCGTTCAATACGGTGACCCCATGCTTGAGTGCCAGGCCGCTCCGTGGGCGCATCTGGGCCTCGGTGCCTTCGGGCAGTTCCAGGAAGAGACCGGTCGGGATAAGGGCCCGCTGGCCGGGCTCCAGGATAACGGGAGCGTCCAGGTTCGCTCGCAGGTCCATGCCGGCGCTATGGGCGGTGGCATAAGAGGGGAGAGGGTGGTGGCTCCTGTTCACCACGCGCACGAGGGCCGGTTCGATCGCAAGGGCGTTCATGCGTGCGAAGGTCGGGGCACGGTTTCAATGCGCCATACGGCAAGTACGTATGTGGCGAACACCAGGGCGCGCAAGGCATACTTGGCCAAGTCGTGTGCGGGCAATTGCTCGCAGCCCCACCATGCGAACACCCCGGCCGCCATGTAGCCGAGGATACGCGTGACGTTGTAGGGGATCGGATAATGCCGTTGCCCCCACGCATAGCTGATCACGGCCATGCTCGCGTAACAAATGAAGGTGGCCCATGCCGCGCCCATGTAACCGAGCGTGGGGATCGTTGCGAAGAGCAGCACCAGCGTGATGACCGCACCGACCAGGCTGATGGTACTGCCCACGCGGGGTCGGTCGGTGAGTTTGTACCACACGCTCTGGTTGTAGTAGATGCCCAGGAACACGTTCGCCAACATGAGGATCGGCACCACGCGCAACCCTTCGTGGTATGCCGGGTTCGGAATGAACCACTTGAACAGGTCCAGGAAGAGCATGACCGCCAGGAAGGCCGACATGCACACCGCCACGAAGATGTTCATGATGCGCGCGAACGTCTCGCGGCTGTCCTTCTCCTTCGCATGGCTGAAGAAGAAGGGCTCGGCGCCCATGCGGAAGGCCTGGATGAAGAGCGTGATCAGCACCGCCAGTTTGTAGCACGCGCCGTAGATGCCGAGCTCGCTGTCGGCGATATCCTTCGGTAGCAGGTATTTCAGCACCACCCGGTCGGCGGTCTCGTTCACCATGCCGGCCAGGCCCGCGATCATCAGCGGGGCGCCGAACGCGAGCAGGGCGCGCAGCAACCCCTTGTTGAGGCCCCCGAACGCGGGCCATGAAGGCAGGAGCACCAACAACTTCACCGCCGTGCTGGCAAGGTTGATCGCGAACACGTAGCCCACGCCGAGCGACGGATCATAGACCGCATCGATCAGCGCGCTGCGCTCGCCCATGTTGTAGTGCTTCATGCAGTACAGCAGGAAGAAGACGCTGAGCACGATGTTCACGCCCACGCTGAGCAGGTTGATGAAGGCGTACTTCCACGGCCGGCCCTGCTGCCGTAGCCGCGCCATGGGAATGGCGGTGATGGCATCGATGCCGATGATCAGCACGAGCATGAGCACCGAGCTCGCATAGGCGCCGAAGTGCAGGAAGTCCGCGATGTTCGAGGAGAACACGCCACCGAGCACCATGAACGCGACCGCCGGGAAGAAAAGACCCCAAGTGGCGGTGCTGTAGAGGATCCGGCCGCCGTCGGGGCCGTCCTTCACATGGTCCTTGGTCGCAAAGCGGAAAAAGGCGGTCTCCATGCCGAAGGTGAGCACCACGTTCAGCAGGGCCGTCCACGAATACAGCGCCGTCACCACGCCGTACTCGGCAGGCTCGAACACGAAGGTGCTCGTGTACAACGGCACCAGCAGGAAGTTGAGGAAGCGCGCAACGATGCTGCTGAGCCCATAGATGGCCGTTTGCCCGGCGAGTTTGCGGAGGACGCTCATTGTTTTCCACAGATGCCGCAGATGGCGCAGATAGTAGCCACCGGATGAATGCCTGCATTCATCTGTGCCATCTGCGTCATCAGTGGACTATGCACCGGTGAAATTCGCCTTCCGCTTCTCCACGAACGCGCTCGTTCCTTCTTTGAAGTCCACCGTACCGAAGCAGGTGCCGAACTCCTCGATCTCGCGCTGCATGCCGTTGGCGCCGGGCTCGTAGCCGGCGTTCACCGCGCGGATGGCCGCAGCAAGCGCAGTGGGTGAGTTCTTCATGATGGCGCTGGCCAGCTCGTTGCACTTCGCCAGCAGCTGGTCCTGTGCAACAACGTGGTTCACGAGACCCCATTGCAGGGCCTCGTCGGCCTTGATCATACCCGCGGAGAAGATCATCTCCATGGCCTTGCCCTTGCCGACCAGTCGCGCCAGTCGCTGCGTGCCGCC
>CAZFAW010000202.1:0-5477 GCA_964517015.1 uncultured Chryseobacterium sp. | reverse complement strand
GCTGCATGAAGTCCTGCATCTCCAGTGCGGCAAGGATCACATCCGCCGGTGAACCATGCTGCGGATCGGGCAATCCTCCGGCGGCCATGTAGGCATCGCCGATGGTCTTGATCTTCTCGATGCGATAGGTGCCCATGATGCCATCGAAGGCCTTGAAGCAGGCGTTCAGCTCCGCGACCAGTTCCGCAGGGGTGACCTTTTCGCTGAGCTGCGTGAAGCCCTTGAAATCGGTGAAGAGGATGGTGGCATTATCGAAGTGCCTGGCATCCGCGTGGCCTTTCACCTTCAACTCCTCGGCCACTTCTTCCGGCAGGATGTTCAACAGCAATTCCTCGCTGCGCTTCTTCTCCTTGCTGATCCGGTTGCGTTGGGTGAAGAACACCCCGGCAAGCAGGAGCATGAGGCCGAAGCCACCGATGAACGCGTTGCGTTGCAGCCGCTTGCGGCGGAGCTCCGCTGCGGCCACCGCGTCCTTCTTCTCCTGCTCGGATTGCAAGAGCGCCTCCTTCTTCTCGTACTCGTATTGGAAACGCTGGCCCATGACGCCGCGCTTGGCCTCTTCACTGGTCGTGCTGTCCTTCATGTCGAGGTACAGTTCGTGCATGCGCAAAGCATCCGGTGCACGCCCTTCCCGCTTGTACAGGTCGTAGAGCGCCCATGACACGTTCTGCAGGGTCCTGGTCGCGCCCACCCGTTGCGCGATCGAAAGCGCCCGGGTGAACGAGGCTCGTGCGTTCACGCGCTCGCCGTGATCGAGTTGCACCTTCCCGATGCCAAGGAGGGCGGTGGCCATGTTGTCCTCATCGCCGAGCCCCTCTGCCAGTGCATAACCGCGCTCGAAGCAGGCTTGCGCTTGCGGCAGGTCCTTCTGCCCGAAATGGATATCGCCGAGGTTGCAGAGCGAAATGATCGATTGGCGCCCGTACCCGATGCTGTCGCAGATCGCGATCGTGCGCTCGAACAGGGACTTCGCTTCCGTGGTGTCGCCGGCCTCCATGCGGATGGCTGCGATGTTGTTGAGCACTTCGGCTACGATCATCCATTCCTTGATCCGTGTGGCGATGGCCAGGCGGCGGTTGTAGTGGTCCAGGGCGTGTTCGTTGTCGCCCACATCGTAGTAGATGATGCCGATGTTGCCCAGCGTGCGCGCGATCAGGCTGCTGTCGTTCAATTGTTCGGCGGCCTTCAGGCTCTGCATCAAAGCGTCCAGGGCCAGTGTCTTCTGGCCCATTTCACTGCGAGCGAGCCCGATGTTGTTCAAGGCGTTCGCGTGCAGCAGGCGTTCGTGGAGGCTGTCGAAAAGTTCGGCCGATCGGGAGAAATGATCCAACGCACCCGGCAGGTCTCCGCGCATGGCCAGGGAAATGCCGGCGAGGTTCAGTGCCGTTCCCATGAACTTCTTCTGTCCGGTGGCCTCGGCGAAGGCATACTGCTGCCGGGCGAGGATCTCGGCACTGTCGGGCTGGGTATAGAGGTAGCCGTCGTTCGCCAGTTTGTTCAACGCCTTCAGGCGGACGGTGTCCGGCCGTGAAGCGTCGTTCCAGACGGCACGCAGGGAATCCAGGTCCTGCTGGGCATGCACACCTGCAATGCACAACAAGATCAGAAGGGAAGAAAGGGCGGATCGCATCATGGATGGTTGGTGATCATGCGTCCTGTGCACTTGTCCTGGCGGGAACGATGCAGCTCCGGTGGTGCAGGTGCCGGTCCCCTCGGTCGCCGCGCCAATGGAGGCGAGTCGATCGTTTTCGCACGACTTCGCGATCATACGGACAGGTGGTCTAATCCACCAACACCTTGCCCACGCTTTCCAGGCCGTTCACCCGGCAGTGCACCGCGTAGAGGCCTGCCGCCAACCCCTGTACCGGCACCAGCCAACGATCACCGCTCAACGCGCTGCGGTGCAACACGCGACGCCCTTCGGCGTCGAACAGGTCCAGTTCGCCCGTGCGGTCCTGCGGCCAATCCACCGCCACGGCGTAACCGTTCCAGGTGGCATGCGCCGCTTCGGCCGGGCTTGTTTCCCCGATGCCCACCTGGCTGCAGGTGAAGACGTTCACTTGTGCGGCGTACAGGTTCGCCACGAACGCGGAACCCAGGGCCACATCGTAGAACTGCACGTCGTCGATCGCGCCGTGGAAATGGAAATCGGCACCGCCGCTGGCCATGCCGCCGCCGATGTACACCGGTTTGGTGCGGTCCACGATGGCGCTGTGGTGCAGTTCCTCGTCGGCCAATGCGCCGTTCACGTAGATCGACATGCGGTTCTGCACGGCGCTGTGCACGAACACCCAGTGGGTCCAGTCGGGGGAGAAGGTGTAGGGGATGATGGCCGCGCGGCCGTTGTCGAAGATGTTGCCGTAGTCCCAGAACACGGTATTGCCGCCGGTGTGGTTGTAGTGCGGGGCGATGCACAGGCGGTCGTAGATATCGTCGGGCACGGTCATGATGGCCGCGTCGGAATTGGAACCGTCGGCCTTCAGCCAGAAGGACACGCTGAACTCGTCCGTGGGGACCAGGTTGCCCAGCGCACCGATGACCACATAGTCGGTGGTGCCATTGAAATCGAGCGCGGCGTCGGGGGTGCCGGCGCGATCCGGAACGGCCACCGCCCCCACCACGGTACCGTTGAAACCGTTGCCGCTGGCATCGGCACCGCTACCGGCAACGAACGGATAGCACGCCACGGGGTATTGGGCGGAAGCGAAAGCGGAGAGCAGCAGGAACAGAGGGGTGATGGTCCGATGCATCGGGGGTGTTTTCGTGCAAGCTAGGAACTGCGGCGGATCACCGGGAGCAGGTAGTGGTGTTGCGGTGGGGTGAGCAGAACAACACGGGAGGCCATGCTCATTCCTTCATGAACCGCCAGTGGTGTTGCAACCCGGGCACATGCAGCAGGTAGATCCCCGGGGGCAGGTCGGCCACATCGACCGTGCCGGCGAGCGCCACGGCGCGCCGGATCGCACGGCCGCCCGGATCGGTAAGGGTGATCGCGCCCGAGAAGCCATTGGGCAGCTGCACGTGCGTGGTGGCAGGCACGGGGTGCAGCACGGCGGTGGTGGTGGGCGGGTCCGGTACTTCGGTCGCAATGGGAAGCAGCTTGGCCACGAAGCCATCTCCGGAAGAACCGGTCAGCTGGGCGCGCCCGGCCAGGTACAACGCGCCGTCCGTGCCATGCACCATGGCGTTCACTGCGCTACGGGGTGCCCCGGGCACCGTCCACGACTGCCGGAACAGGCGCGTGCCGGTGGTGTCGTATTCGTACAGGTACGAACCGATGTACGCGGTGGCCACCGTCCAGCGATCGCCATGCACCAGTGCATGGTCCATGTTCAGGCAATGGTTCACGTTCCCGCCGGTCAGGGTGTCCATCCACAACACGTTCCCTTGGGCGCTCAACTTGGCAAGCAACAAGTAGGGGCCGGGGATCGATGCCTGGTAGGGCCCTTCGCCCACGGCGTAGACATCGCCTTGCGCATCGCACCGCACATGGCGTACCTGCCCGTTCACACTGCTCAAGCCGGGGAACGCGAAGTCGGTGCTCCAGGCCACTGCACCCATGGCATCCAGTTGCGTGACATTGAATTGCTGCGCATGGTTGCCACCGACGATCACGTGGCCGGAACCGTCGCTGGTCATCGCGTTGTTGTTGTCGGAGGTGGAGATCTGGAGGTCCGTGGTCCAGCGGTGCACGCCCGCTGCGGAGTAAGCCACTGCAGCGGAGTAGGAGGTGCCGTTGCGCACCCACATCACCGCCAGCGAATCGGCGATAGTGGCCACGGCCAGGCCAAGGCCGAAGCCGTTCCATGCACCGGGGATGGGATGCCGCACCCACCACTCCAGCGCACCGGCCGGTGTGAAGCGCGCCAGGGCGGGCTCGTTCTGTCCACCGGAGAAGCTCGACCCCGTGAGGTACACGTGGCCGTCGGGATCCAATGTCGCATCGGCGAAGTCATCGCCGGTGTTCAGCCCGGGGGAATTGAGCACGGTCTGGTCCAGCAGGATGCCTGTCGCGGAGAGGTGCTGCACGAGCACATCGTTGGTACCGGTCTGGTTTTCGAAGTCGCCCAGGGCGAAGAGCGAGCCATCGACCAGTCGCAGGATCTTCCAGGCGCGGCCTATGCTATCGGGCAGCCCCTGGGTCCACAGCGGAGCGCCGGTGGGATCGTACGCAGCCACGCGGAATTCCGTGGTGGTGGCCGGTGTGAACACACCGCTCACGGCCACATCGCCGGTGCTCAACAGGGTGAGATCCTCTGCGCTGTGGTAGCCCGAAAGCCCATCGAACAGGCTGATCCACTCCGTGGCGTACTGTGCGCCGGACGACCGTGGGAGCGGCGCGGCGAACACCGCGAGGCCGAGGGAAAGGAGGGTGTATCGCATGGGCTTGGGATCGGTCGGGACACCAAGTCTACGAAGCATGCGGTGCGCGGCGATGGGTGCGCGTGCTGTATGCACTAGGGTGTCCTCGCCCGCCGGGATCACTGCTTCTCGAACCGTGCGGTGCCGAGCACCGCGATGGTGGATCCGTCAGACAGGCAACGCCGGACCGGTCCTCCGGAGACGTACGGCCAGTGCCCCCAGCAGTGCGATCGCGAGGAAGCCGGCAAAGCCCACCGGCGATGCCACCAACGTTCGGCCACCCGAGGCAAAGAGGGCGAACAAGCCCGCGGTGCCGTTGATCATGCCGTGCAGCACGCAGGGGCCCCATACCGCGCCCACGCGGGTGCGCGACAGGTCGAAGAGCAGTGCCAACAGCACGCAGAACACCACCATCAACGGGATGCCCAGCCACGGATGCTCCGGGTAGTTGTGGCCCATGAGGATGAGCGGGGCATGCCACAGGCCCCACACCGTGCCGGTGAACAGCACGCGGCGCGGCATGGGCCAATGCGCCAACGCATGGTACATGTAGCCGCGCCAACCCAGTTCCTCGCCCAGCATGAAGGGCAGGTTCAGCGTGAAGGCCGCCACGATGGCCGAGCCGATTCCCACGGCCATGATCAGTGGCCCCGGAACGTGACGCAAGAGCGAGGCGGCGCTTTCCGGAAGGGGATCGCGCCCCGCCTCCGTGAGCATGCCGTTGAAGCGTTCGATCAAATGGGCCGAACTCCAGTCCACATGGCCGAAGGCAAGGACACCGGCCCGATGGCGGTGCTGCACGTGTTCGATGCGCCGCTGCGGGTGACGAAGCCCTACGAGGCGTACATGGCGTGCCTCACGCTGCCCGGGCAGGTGGTGCGGGCCGCGCAGGACCGCGCGGTGCTGCTCGACTTCTGCACCCCGCGGAAGTTCCTCATGGAGGTCATCGAGGGCGCGTTCCCCGGCATCCCGCGGAAGAACGTCCACGTGTGGACGCTCTCGGGCAAGAGCCGCGTGGGGCGCCTCGGCGGGCTGTGGGCCGAGTGGAAGGCGCTCGGCGCGCACCTCGTCGAGGAAGGGTGGATCGCGCCGACCGGCCTGCCCGTCTTCACCGA
>CAZFAW010000201.1:0-5504 GCA_964517015.1 uncultured Chryseobacterium sp. | reverse complement strand
CGGATGCTCTTGCCCACTTCGGGCTCCACCTCGTACAGGTCAACGCGGGCGCTGCTCGCATGGTCCTCCACGCGTTTCTTCGGAGGCGGTGGAATGCTCTCGGGAGGTGCCTCGGTGAGCGGTGTGCCCGGTGGGGCCACGCGCACGTTCACGTCGTCGATGAAATAGTAGGCGCCGCGTTCGCCCTTAGGTTGCGTTTCATGGCCGGTCCGTCCGTCGCTGTAGAAGTTGCCGATCAGCAGGAACTTCTCATCGCCCTTCGCCTCGAACACGCCGCGCACCTTTTCCCAACCTCCTTTGATCACCTTTTGGTGGTTCACCTGCGGGGTGAAGTAGAGCGGCATTCGATCGCGTGTCTTCACCGGAACGCCGGTGAAGTACATGCCGATGTTGTTGCTGGCCTCGCTGCAGAAATTGGCGCGCAGGGCCCACACTTCGGCGATGTACCGCGTGCCCGCCTGGAGCGGCTCGGGCAGTTCGATCTGCACGTATTCGTGCCAGAAGGTGGGCGTGTTGCCCTTGCCCCAGGTCTTGATCCCCGCCATGCAAGCGCCTTCGTGCGGTGCGGCCTTGCCGTTGGTGCGTTTGCCCGGATGCGCCCAGCATTCGGGGTCGTTCTGCGTGCTGTAGTGATCGGGGGTTGTTTCCGTGGGCGAATTCCACCCGACCATGTTCTCGTTGAACTTGGCGGCTTCCTGCGTCCACCGGCAGAAGGTGCGCTTGCTCTCCTCGAACCCGGGGTTCGGCACCAGGTTCGGCATGGTATCGTTCCTCAACTCGCGCTCCAGGAGGTTCTGGGCCGGGAGGGGGCCGCATGCCAGCACGGCCGCGGCGATCAACATCGTGCGTTCCACGGACCGAAGCTACCGGCACCCGGGGCGGCCAACCCGCGCGGCTCCACCGGCGTCATCAACATCCGTGTGTTGGGCGCCATGGCGTTCCTTCGCGGCCCGCCATGAAGCGCCTGTTCAGGTTGATGAAGGAATCCATGCGCGACACGGAGCGTGACTACACCGTCATGGGCCTGCGTCGCGCGATCGTGCTGCTCAGCGTGCCCATGATCCTGGAAATGGGCATGGAGGCGCTGTTCGCCATCGTTGACGTGTATTTCGTGAGCCGCCTGGGCGTGGAGGCGACCAGCACCGTGGGCATCACGGAGAGCATGCTGGTGATCGTGTATTCTTTGGCCTGGGGATTGGGCATGGGCGCCACGGCCCTGGTGGCGCGGCGTACCGGCGAGAAGGACCGGGCAGGGGCACGCGTGGCAGCGGCGCAAAGCGTCACCATCGCGGTGTTGATCGGGCTGGCACTGGCCATCCCCGGCGCATTGCTGGCCCCCGACCTGCTTCGGCTGATGGGGGCCGAGGATGCGGTGATCGCGACAGGATCCGGCTATGCACGCCTGATGATGGCCAGCAACGTGGTGATCATGCTGCTGTTCGCCATCAATGCCTCCTTCCGCGGGGTGGGCCGGGCGAACATGGCCTTGCGGTCGCTGGCGCTGGCCAATGCGATCAACATCGTGCTGGATCCGGTGCTGATCCTCGGCCTGGGCCCCTTTCCCGAGATGGGCGTGGCCGGGGCCGCCACCGCCACCACGATCGGACGCACCTGCGGCGTGCTGTTCCAGCTTTACCACCTCTTCCGGAAGGAAGGCCCCTTCAATATCCATCTTCCCGACCTGCGCCCGGTGAAGCGCGTGGTGCAAGGGATCCTGAAGGTGGCTATCGGCGGTGCGGGCCAGTTCCTGATCCCGAGCGCCAGCTGGTTGTTCCTCTATCGCATCATCGCCAGCAGCGGTACCGATGCCGTGGCCGGTTACACCGTGGCGGTGCGCATCATCATTTTCGCCCTGCTGCCGGCGTGGGGCATGGCCAATGCAGCCGCCACCCTGGTGGGTCAGAACCTCGGTGCCGGGCATCCGGAGCGGGCGCAGCGGAGCACCTGGCTGTGCGGGCATTACAACATGGCCTTCCTGGTGCTCGTCACCGTGTTCTTCTGGGTCGGTGCACCGTGGGTCGTTTCGTTGTTCGGGCAGAACGGTGCTGCCGACACGATCGCGGTGCTCGCGTTGCGCGTGATCAGCGCCGGCTACTTCTTCTACGGCTACGGCATGGTGCTCGCGCAGGCGTTCAATGGCGCAGGCGACAGCATGACCCCCACGCGGTTGAACCTGGTCTGCTTCTGGGCGATCGAGATCCCGCTCGCCTATGTCCTGGCGCGCATGCTGGCATTGGGCCCGCTGGGCGTGTTCCTGGCCATCGCGGTGAGCGAGAGCATCCTGGCCGTGATCGCGGCCATCGTGTTCCAGCGCGGGAAGTGGAAGGAAGTGAAGGTCTAGGGGTGGACTACTTCACCGGCTTACGGAAGTCCGGAACGGTCTTCGGGCGGCCGGCCGCGTACCACTTCAGCAGGGTGTCGATGATGTACTCCACCTTTCGCGAATCGGCCCAGGTGCTGCGGAACACCAGCGTGCCATCGGCATCCACCACGTAGCAGCCGTTGGGCACCTTTCCATAGGTGTCGTAGACGCGATCGTCGAGGCCGTCCACCAGTACGGGCAATTTGCAGAGCTGGGCGAATTCCTGTGCATAGGCCAGCTTTTCGTGCTCGCTCTTCGGCAGGGGGTACCACTTGAACCTGCCGTCGCCCGGGTGCAATTCCCGGCCGTAGATCACGAACAGGTCCACCAGGCTGGTGTCGTACTTCTGGGCCATCCGGCTCCAGAGCTCCGATTGGAACCGGGCGGGCGGGTTGCTCATGCTGCCGAACATGAACGCGCGCACCCTGCCTTGCCGGGCACTGAGCGTATAGGGGGCACCGGTCTGCGCCACGGGAAGCGTGAAATCGTGCGTGCGCGGGTCCATGCCGCCACCTTCGCTGTAGGTGCGCAGATCGGTGATCGCCTGCCGGATCAACTTGTCGAAGTTCATCTTCAGGATGTTCACCTGCTTGCGCATGGCGTGGATCTCCTTCTGCGTATAGGCGTTCAGGTAATAGTCCAGGTCGTCGTGGAAGATCAGGGCGCTATCGGTCACGTAGTAACCGGGGTCCCAGTTGTTCAACTGGGCGCTGGCCGTCGTGCACACGACGATCGAGAGCAGGGCGAGCAGGCGTTGCATGGCCGGGCCCGAAAGTAGATCGGCGCCGCGATGGGCGCCGATCGATCGGGGTGCTGGAACGGTCATTCGGCCGTGCGCCGCGTGGTGAAGGTGCTTTGGAAGCTCTGGTAGTCCTGCTTCTTGTACACGCCCTCACCGAAGTAGATCAGGATCGGTTCCATCTGCTCGGGGGTCAGGTAACCCTGCACGGGCGCAAGGATGTTGCCGTCGGCATCCATGTACACCACCGTGGGGTAGGCCACGCGCCCGTTCACCGGAGCGATGGCCATGGTGAGCTGGTGCGTTCCGTTGCGCATGCCCATGTTCTCCGGTCGGAACTCGGGGTTGCCGTATTTCTGCCCTTTGAAGGTCACATCGCCCTGCCCTTCGGCGTCGAATTTCACGGCGTGGAAGTTCTTGTTCACGTACTCCGCCAATTGCTTGTCGGTGAAGGTCTTGCCCGCCAGCATCTTGCAGGGACCGCACCATTGGGTGTACACGTCGATGAGGATCGGCTTGCCATCGCGCTTGGCGAGGTCCATGGCCTGTTCCAGGCCCACCCAGTTGATGGGGCCGTGCTCGCTCGTGCGTGCCGCCGCGGTGGGCTTGGCCACGGGCTTCAGCGTGGCCGTGGTGGGTTTCACCGGTGCCGTGGCGGGCACCTGCGCGATCAGGGGGGCGGCGAGCAGGCTGCACAGCAGGGGCAGCGAACGGAAAGGGACGGTGCGCAGGGTCTTCATGGGGACGTTGATCAAGGCGTTGTGCGGCGCGAGCGGTAGCCCGCGAGGAATTCGTCGTAGGTCTGTTCGCGGTAGGCGCCCTCGGCGTAGAACACCAGCAGCGGCTCCAGCTTCTCGGCGGAGAGGAACCCTTGCCGGGCGATGAGGGGGTTGAGCCTGGCGTCCATGAACACGAGGGTGGGGAAGGCGATGCGCCCGTTGGTGTTGTCCAGTTCGTAGGTGAGCTGGTGCGTGCCGTTGCGCGCTCCCACCTTGGCCGGGTCGAAGTCGGGGTTCGTGTAGCGCTGGCCACGGTAGCTCACCGTATCGCCGCATTGCGCGTCGAATCGCACCGCGTGGAACCGGGTGTTGATGTACTCCACCACCCAGGGGTCGGTAAAGGTCTCGGACGCCAGCAGTTTGCAGGGACCGCACCATTGCGTGTACACGTCCACCAGCACGGGGCGCGGGTCCGCACGCAGCGCTTCCTGCATGGCCTCCATGGATAGCCAGTGGATCCCGCCTTCCGGGTGCGCAACCTCCTGCCCGGGAGCGAGCAGGGGCGCCAAAAGGAGCGGGAGAAGGGCGGCGCGCATGGTGTTCGGGCGATCCGGGCGGCAATGACCGTGCCGCTCGGGTGGCCGGCGAAATTAGGCTAGTGCACCCCGCGCATCAGGCGTTTCACGAGGGGCGAGATGGCGATCATGGCCACCCCGCAGATCAAGGCATAGACCGCCAGCTGGTGGTATCCGGAAGTGTAGGATCCCAGCTTCTCCAGGGCGCTGGCGTTCGGGTCCGCGCTCGACATACCGGCACCCAGCAGGCCGGCGACGTACTGGCCGTAGGCACTGGCCAGGAACCACATGCCCATCATGAGGCCCTGGACCGGTTGCGGCGAGAGCTTGGTCATGAGCGAGAGCCCGATCGGCGAGAGGCAGAGCTCGCCGAAGGTGATCACGAAGTAGGCCAGCGTGAAGATCTCGAGCGACGTGATTCCTTCGGCGTTCGCGAAGTGGATGGTGGAGTAGAAGGTGTAGAACGCCAGCGCCAGGAGCAGGAAGCCCAGACCGAACTTGATGATGGAGTTGGGTTCGGCCTTGCGCTTCGCAAGCCAGAACCAGAACAGACCCACCGGTGCGCTGAACAGGATCACGAAGAGCGAGTTGCTGGAGTTGTTCACGCCGTTCGGGTCGATCGGAAGCCCGAAGAAGTCGGCGGTGAGGTTGTTCAACGCGAACAGGCTCAGCGAACCGCCGCTCTGCTCGAAGAACGCCCAGAACACGATGGAGAAGAAGACGAACACCAGGGCCGCCGCCAGGCGGGCGTTCTGAACGCGGTCGAACTTGCGCATCTCCCACAGCAGGTAGAGCAGTGCCGCGGGGCCGATGATGTACATGAACAGGTCGGTGTACGCAGTGTTCGTCACCATCTTCAGGATCACCGGAAGGGTGAGCAGCGACCCGATGTAGGTGGCGATCTCGTACAACTTCCGCCTGGAGGCGGGCATATCGGGGTGCAGCGGCGAAAGACCGATCGGTCCGAGCGCCTTCCGGCGGTACAGGAAGTTCACCAGGCTGATCATCATCACGATCCCGACCAACGCGAAGGCGAGACGCCACGAGTAGTTCTTGCCCACCGTGATCATGAGGTAGCCCCCGAGCAGGGCACCCAGGTTGATGCCGGC
>CAZFAW010000200.1:0-5517 GCA_964517015.1 uncultured Chryseobacterium sp. | reverse complement strand
GTGTGGGGCGATGACAACTATTTCAACGGCCGCAGCATGGACGTGTACATCGCCAAGCTGCGCAAGTACCTGAAGGAGGATCCCCAGGTGGAGATCGTCAACATCCACGGGAAGGGGTTCCGCATGGTGACGAAGGAGGAGGAGGCCTGAGCCCCGTCAGAGGCTCCGGGTACGCCCGCCATCCACCGGCAGGTTGATCCCGTTGATGTACGCCGCTGCACCGCTGCAGAGGAAGACCACGGCCCGGGCCACTTCCTCCGGGCGTGCGAAGCGGCCCGCCGGGATCTCGTCGATCATTTCCTGTGCTGCCGCTTCCACGGTGATCCCGTGCTTCTCCGACCGGCGTCGCAGGATCTCGCGCAGGCGTTCGGTGTCGGTGGCGCCGGGCAGCACGTTGTTCACGGTAATGCCGTGGGGCCCCAGTTCGTTCGCGAGGGTCTTGCCCCAATTGGCCACCGCGCCACGGATCGTATTGCTCACGCCCAGGTCGGGCAGCGGCTGTTTCACGCTGGTGCTGATGATGTTCAAGATGCGGCCGTGCGCCCGGGACTTCATGCCGGGCACCACGGCGCGGACCAGGGTCTGGAAAGCCAGCAGGTGCAGCCGGAACGCATCGGCGAACGCAGCGGGCTCGCTTTCGTGCGCCTTGCCCGGCGAAGGTCCGCCCGTATTGTTCACCAGGATGTCAACGGGGCCGAGCCGATCCACGTGGGCGCCTACGGCCGATGCCAGGGCCTCCGTATCGCGCATGTCCACCGCCAGGGCGCTGTGCTGCTGGCCGCCCGACCGGTCGAGGGAGGCCACCACCGCGTTGAGGGCGGTGGCATCGCGCGCCAGCAGGCACACCCGAACACCTTCCAGGGCCAGCTGCTGCGCCACGGCACGGCCGATCCCTTGCGTGCTGCCGCAGACGAGGGCGTGGCGTCCGGTGAGGGCGAGGTCCATCGGCGCCGAAAGTAGGTTCCTGCACGAACCACCCATCCCCGTGGCCCGGGTTCCCACGATCGCGGGTGGAACAACTTGACGCTTGCGTTCGGTACGCGTTTCGGAATGTTTGATCACATTTGCTCGCTATCCCAACCCACGAACCCAAAGACCCATGAAGAGATCCTACTCCCTGTTCGTTGCTGCCGCTCTGCTTGCCAGCGGAGCCATGGCCCAGAACACGACCGTGCGCGGGAACGACGCCGCACGCCAGGCCATGCTCCTCGCGAAACAAGCCGGGGGCACCTCCTCCCACCACGTGCCTCCGACCGATGCGCGCGGTTCGAACGATGAGTGCGCCGGTGCCGTGATCATGACCGTGAGCGCATCCTGTTCGCCGGTGAACGCCGACTGGACCTCCGCCACGGAATCCCAGGCGCCCATCACCTGCAACGGGTTCACGAACGCCAACGCCAACGATCTGTGGTTCACGTTCACTGCCACCACCGCATACACGGCGGTGGAAGTGACCGGCGGTCCGGACACCGATCCGATCATCGAAGTGTTCAGCGGAAGCTGCGGCAGCCTCACTTCCGAAGGGTGCGCCGATGCCACGTTGGTAAATGAGACCGAGGTCGTGAACTTGCCCACCAACATCGGTGAAACCTATTACTACCGTACGTACTGGTGGGACTACGGCACCGCCCCGACGGACTATTCCTTCACCACTTGCGTCTACGAGGGTATCGCCCCTCCACCGGCTCCGGTGAATGATGACTGCTCGACGATCACGCCCGAAGCACTGAACGTGGGCACCCCGCTCGTGTTCACGGGCACCACGCTGGGAGCCACGGTCACGAACGACTATGCCGCCGGTTCGCTGCTCGATGGCCAGGGCCCCTCGGTGTTCCACGCGTTCACCCTGTCGGAATGCGCTGCCGTCACCATCAACTACTGCGGCACCGACCCTGCGTTCGGCAATGCCTGGATCGTGATCGGCACGGAATGCCCCGTGAACGAGCTCATCTTCAACACGAGCTGGAACACCACCGAGTGCCCCGATGGCAACATCACCATCTACTACGACAGCCTGTCCGCCGGCACATACTACATGCCGGTGCTGCAGGACGCCTCGGCGAACGGTCCCTACACCATCACCCTGAACGCCGTGGCGACCCCCGGCGATTGCTTCACGGGCGTGGACGAGATCAACGCCGCCGGTGCGAACTGGAGCGTGTTCCCCAACCCCAGCAATGGCGACCTGACGGTGCAAGCCGATCAGAACCTCGGGCTCACCACGATCGAAGTGATCGACCTCGGTGGGCGTGTGGCCTACAGCGAGAAGGTGAATCTGAGCAACGGCCAGCAGCACGAACTGCGCCTTGCCGGCCAACTCTCCACTGGTGCCTATTCCGTGCGCCTCACCTCGGATCTGGGCCGCAGTGAGCAGCGCGTGATGGTGCGCTGATCCCGACACTCCCATGGAATGGGCGGACCGTGAGGTCCGCCCATTTCTTTTTTCACCGGAGCCTATCGGAAACTTCATCCGGGAGCGGCCATGGACGATTTTACCTTCACCGCCGAGGTAGACACACCAAACACACGACACATGATGGACCGTTACGTTCTTCCGGGGCTGCTCTCTGCCCTGGTCCTGATCACCGGCAGTGCCTCGGCGCAAACGCGCGCGGCACGCGCGAAACACCCCGTGCCGCGTTCGGCCAGCGTGCATCCGGGCACGCACGCACGCAGCGTCATGGCCCTTGGATCGGGCACGGCCGAGCGGCAGGCGCGCAAAAGCGACCTGCCCACCAGTGCCGCGTTCGATCGCGGCGGCCCACCGGCGAACGACGATTGCGCCGGTGCGACCACCCTTACGGTGTCCGCCGCCTTCACCCCGATCGATGGCGATGTGTTCGGTGCCACGCAATCCATCGCGGCGATCACCTGCGCCACTTTTGTCGGTACGGCGGACGATGACGTGTGGTACAAGTTCGTGGCCACCACCAGCAACCCCAAGGTGCGCGTGGTGGGCAACCAGTACTTCGATGCGGTGGTGGACCTGCGCAGCGGCGCCTGCAACGGCACCAACATCGCCTGTGCCGATGCCACCCTGGAAGGGGAGGCGGAGCAGATCAACGCTTCGGGCCTCACGATCGGCAGCACGTACTACGTGCGTGTGTACAGCTACTACGATACGCTGCCTCCGGTCACCACCTTCAGCATCGGTGTGTACACCGGAGCCCTCACGGCCCCGGCGAACGACCAGTGCGGCAGCGTGGTGCCGCAGAGCCTTTCGGCGGGCGGATCCCTCACCTTCAACGGCAATACCGCAGCAGCCACCACCACGAACGATTATGCCGTGGGCAGCGCCTGGGAGGGCACGATCCTTCCCAGCACCTGGCATGCCTTCACCACCACCACCTGCACGAACGTGACCATTTCCTATTGCGGCACCAACCCGGCGTTCGAGGACATCTGGATCGCGCTGAACACCGGTTGCCCCGCGGATGATGCCTACATCCTCGCCTCCGGGTACGATTTCACCAGCTGCGGCGATGGCAACGTGACCATGTTGTTCCAGAACCTGCCCGCCGGCACCTACTACCTGCCCGTGATGGCCGAAGGCGGCAATGCGCTCGGACCCTACACCATCCAGGTCGATGCCACGGGTTGCAGCGCGGCACCCTCGAACGACGAATGCAGCAGCGTGACCTTCACACCGCTCAGTGCCGGTTCCACGATCACCTTCACCGGCAACAGCACCGGCGCCACGGTGACCGGCGATTATGCCGCCGGTACGGCGCTCGATGGTTCCGGACCCAGCGTATGGCACGGCTTCAGCACCAGCACGTGCGTGGACCTGGTGGTCTCCTACTGCGGGATCGCACCGACCTGGAACAACGCCTGGGTGGTGCTGGCCACCAGCTGCCCGGCCGACGACAACCTGATCTTCAACACGAGCTTCAACACCACCGATTGCCCGGATGGCAACATCACCATCTATTACACCGGATTGCCTGCGGGCGACTACTACTTCCCGGTGCTGAACGATCCGCTGAACGGTGCGGACGGCCCGTACTCGATCGACCTGACCGCCACGGCGTGCGCCGGCGGTGGACCCGCGAACGACGATTGCGGCAGCGTTTCCTTCACGCCGTTGAGCACCGGATCCACCATCACCTTCACGGGCGACAACACGGGCGCCACGGACGCGGGTGATTACGTGATCGGCAGCACGCTGGACCAGGGCCTCGGCAGCGTGTGGCACGGGTTCACCACCACCACCTGCGCCAACGTGGTCGTCTCCTACTGCGGGATCACCCCGACCTGGAACAACGCCTGGATCGTGCTGGCCACCAGCTGCCCGGCCGACGACAACCTGATCTTCAGCACAAGCTGGAACATCACCGATTGCCCGGATGGCAACATCACCATCTTCTACAACAACCTGCCTGCCGGCACCTATTACCTGCCGGTGATGAACGATCCCGCGAACGATGCCGTGGGCCCCTACTCGATCGATGTGAGCGCGACGGCATGCGTGGGCCCGCCCGCGAACGACGATTGCGCAGGTGCGATCGCCGTGGACGTGGAACTCCCGGCGGATTGCCCTTCCAATGCGGTGACCGGAGATAACACGGACGGCACGCCCGATGGCCCTTTCAACGTGTGCGATCCGACCGGCACCCTGATCGATCTGTGGTACACCTTCAACAGCCTGGCGAACACCGAGGTGACGATCGACCTCGCGCCGATCTCGGCGACGGATTGGGCCTTCGTGGTCTTCGACGCCTGCGGCGGCACGGAAGTGTTTTGCTATGTGGCCCCCGCCGGACCGCAAGTGGTACCGGTAACGCCCGGAACGGATTACGTGGTGCAGGTGTATTCGAACACCGACTTCGGCGTTCCCGGAACGTTCTCCCTGTGCATTAGCGGCAACTTCTCGTCGAACGTGATCGAACCGCTGGCGCAGGATTGGAACGTCTATCCCAACCCGTCGAACGGCGACATCACCCTGGCCTATGGCGGCGCAGCGGACGATGTGACCATCGAACTGTTCGATGTGACCGGTCGCAGCGTGCACATGGACCGTAGGCGCCTGACGGCCGGTAGCACGGTGGCGATCCACCTGGCCGGCCAGGTGGCGCAGGGCACCTATACCATGCGCTTGACCGGGTCCAGCGGCAGCTCGGAGCAGCGCGTCGTGGTGCGCTGATCCACGATCGATCCCTTGAACAGGGCGGGACGCATGTCCCGCCCTGTTCATTTCGAGCGGCCGGCCGGTCGGATCCGCGCCCCGCATCCGATTAGTTTCGGAGCATGATGCGAACAGGGATCGTCCGTGCGACCATCGTGTGCGTGCTCAAGCTCGCAGGCTCCGCTGCGATCGCCATGCCCCCGGGCGGGCCGCCGCTCAATGACAACTGCGGCGGCGCCATCGCCCTCATCCCGGGCCCGGGCTGTTCGCCCACAGCAGCCGATGCGACCGGTGCCACCAATTCGCTGCCCGCGGCCACTTGCGGGGGCTTCCAAGGCAATGCCGACGACGACGTCTGGTTCAGTTTCACGGCCACGGCGGCGAACCACACC
>CAZFAW010000199.1:0-5521 GCA_964517015.1 uncultured Chryseobacterium sp. | reverse complement strand
ATCGAAGGAAGCAGGGACACCACGATCATGGCGCCCACACGCTATGCGATGGAACAGGCCTTTTGTTCAGTCGGTTGAAAACTATCGTTCGACCCGGAAACGCGCGCGCGGCGCTGTCCGCTGCATTGTGGTGAGCCGAACGGATGCGTTCTTCGCGAAGCGCGATCCTCCCTACGCTCGGGATCGACCGGGGCGGTCTGCCCTTCGCACGGTTCCTAGGCCATCACGCGCGTGCCAGCGTGCGGCAGCCGGCCCAAGAAGGCCATCGTATCCACCCCATCCGCGTATGCATCGATCCGGGGCCATTGTGCGCTGCCGAAGGGCAGGTGACCGTGGCCTACGATGCATTGGATGCCGCCGGCGTTCGCGTCCAGCTCGGCGTTCACGGCGGCTCGATCCGTGTAGCGCTCCACATGCAGGGCCGCCACCGGGCTGGCGAGCGCCCGATCCTCCTTGATCTGCAGGAACCCGTTCTCCAGGAAAGGCACCTTGTCCAGCAGCCACACCGCGCGGTTGTAGTCGTAGTTGTTGGCGTACTTGGGGTGATCGATGATCGCTTTCCAGGGGAGCAGAGCGCGGAAGATCAGATCGGGATCGAAGTCGTGCGGCACATAGAGCTTGCTCACGTTGCGGCAGCCGAGCCCGAAGTAGCGGAACACGTCCTCCCCCAACGCGGCCAGTTCCGCATCGGTTTCGCTGCCATCGAGCACGGCCACGCTGACCCGGCCCTTGCGCACGATGCGGGGAAGGTGGCCGAAGTAGTGCTCGAAATAGCGCGCGGTATTGGTACTGCCGGTGGCGATCACGGCGTCCACCTCGCCCAACCGGCCTTCGGCGATCGCCACGCGCGCGCGGATCGGCGGTGCGAACCGCTCCAGCAGGTCCACCACCGCTGGGATCAGCACGCGATCGTCGGTGGCACACTTCACGCGCGCGCGGTGGCCCGCGACCAGCACGCACAGCAGGTCGTGGAAACCGACGAGCGGCACGTTGCCCGCCATGACGATGCCCACGGTGCATGCGGCTCCTCCGGTGGGGTAACGCGCCGCCCACGCGCGCAAGGCGGGCTCCTCGAGCAGGTAGGCGAGTGCGCCCAGCATGTGCCGCACGTTCTCCTCGGTGAACCAGGGGTTCCGCACGCCCGCCTCATGGATGGCGCGATCGAAAGCGGCGTACTCGTCCCGGGTGAGGCCGCAGACCGGTCCCGGCCAGGTCTTCGCCGCCGCGAAGTGCGCGAAGGTCCGGCCCGTTTGGGCGAAGGCTGCGAGGCGATCGTCGAGGGTGAGGTCCAAGCGTCCCGATATTTGCGCCCGCTTCCGCCGAACGCGACGCGAAAATAGACCCCTGCCCATGGCCATCATCATCACCGATGAGTGCATCAACTGCGGTGCCTGCGAACCGGAGTGCCCCAACAACGCCATCTACGAGGGCGGCGCGGAGTGGCGCTTGAGCGACGGCACCAGCCTGCACGGCCCGCTCACCACCCCCATGGGCAACGCCTACGATGCCGATCAGGCCCAACAGCCCGTGGCCATGGACGTGTACTACATCGTACCCGACAAATGCACCGAGTGCACCGGGTTCCACGACGAACCGCAATGCGCCGCCGTGTGCCCCGTGGACTGCTGCGTGGACGATCCCGGCCACCGCGAAACGAAGGAGCAGTTGATGGCGAAGAAGGAATTCATGCACCTGTGAGGCCGCGTGGCCGCGCGTACTTTCGATGACATGCGGACCGTTGTGAACGGCGTGAAGGTCCGGGTGCTCCTGCTGGCGGTGTGCTGCGCGCCGCTGCTGCCGGCGCAAGAAGCCGACAGCGCCGTGGCCCGGTGTGCACGCACGGTGAAGGCCATGAACCTGGCAGCCTCCGATGCGGGCAAGGACAGCCTGTGCGACATGGTGAAGCAACAGGTGCGTGCGTTGCTGGACGCCGATGGGGGCATGACGATCGACCTGACCGCGCTGCCCCTGAGCCGCGTGGACGCCCCCGACGGGCGCTTCCGCCTGATCACCTGGAACACGCCCCACGCCGACGGCACCCACCGGTTCGAGGGAATGCTGCTGGTGAAGGACACCAAGCGCCAGGTGCTCTACGAACTGCGCGACATGACCGGGAAGATCGCTTCGCCCCAAAGCAAGAAGCTGAGCGCGGAGAACTGGTACGGTGCGGTGTACTACGCGGTGATCCCGCCACAAGGACGCAAGAAGGACCAGTACACCCTCCTGGGTTGGAAAGGCCACAGCGCGGTGGAAACGCGCAAGGTGATCGAGGTGCTCACCTTCAACGGACCGGCGCCCACGTTCGGCGCGCCGCTGTTCGACGATGGCCGACGCACACGCGACCTGCGAAAGATCTTCGGCTACGGTTTCCAGGCCAGCATGAGCCTGAAATGGGACGCCGTGAACAAGGGCATCGTGTTCGATCACCTCTCGGCCGAGGATCCGTCCTTCAACGGCCAGGCCGCCCTGATGGGTCCCGACCTGAGCTTCGACGCGTACGTGTGGTTCAAGGGGCATTGGGCCTATCTGCGTGACGTGGACGCACGGAACCTGGACCTGACCAAGCCCAGCAAACGGCCCGCGCCCGCACCGGACCTCACGCCCCCGGAACGGTAAGCGGCGGGCGAAGGGATCAAACCCTGGCGCCGGATGCACGTCCTTTGGCATCCATTCGCCCATGCGTCCATTTTCCGCCCTCGTCCTCTTCGTGGCTGTGGCCGCGAACGCCCAGCTCGCTCCCACCGTCACCTCGTGGCTGCTGAACCCCGGCGGGGAGACGGGCTACAACGGCATACCCTCGAACGTGCTGGAAGTGGCGTACTCCACCAACAACGTGTGGGTGGGTTGCAACGGGATCCCGGGCTACGACATCGGCCCGTGGCCGGGCAACCCGAACGATGCGGGCGAGCAGGACTGGGAATTCAAGTTCGCCCTCTTCCCCGTGCAGAACATGGGCGCACCGGTGAACACCCCTCTGGGCCACATCGGACTCTGGAGCAACGGGGTCACGATCTTCAATCCGCGCGATGCCATGAGCTGGAATTCGCAGAACATCTGGCACCAGAACGCCTACTTCTTCGAAGGCAGCGGGTTCGACGATTGCCTGGGCCACCCCAACATGACCATGGAATACCACACGCACGTGAACCCGACGTGCCTGTACGACGATCAGGACTCCAGCGCCCACTCGCCGATCATCGGATACGCTTTCGACGGCTTCCCGATCTACGGGGCCTATGCGTTCGCCAACACCGATGGAACGGGACCCGTTACACGCATGCGATCGAGCTATCGCGTGCGCTCGATCACCGACCGCACCACCCTGCCCGATGGCAGTTCGCTCACACCCGGCCAATACGGTCCCGCACTTTCGATGTACCCGTTGGGCGCCTACATCGAGGATCACGAGTACGTGGCGGGGTCGGGCGACCTGGATGCGCACAACGGCCGCTTCTGCATCACGCCGGATTACCCGGCGGGCACCTACGCCTACTTCGTTACGCTCGATGCCGACCTCGCCCCTGCCTACCCCTACGTGCTCGGCCCGGCGTACTACGGCACCGTGCAAGCCGGGAACACGGGCCCGGGCTCCGGCCATAACGACATCGATGAGACCGTGGAGATCTACTCCGGGACCACGGCGGTGGGCTCCATCGCTGCGACCGCGCTCCAGGTGGCCCCGAACCCTGCCACGGACCGGTTGTGCATACAAGGCACCGGCCTGCGCGGCGCCGAGGCGCGGATCACCGATGCACAGGGCCGCACGGCCGTCATCGTCACGTCCACATCGGCCGATCGGATCGAGATCGACGTGCATGCGCTCGCACCGGGCACCTACGTGTTGCAGGTGATCGCCGGCAACGCGGTAGTGATGAACGCCCCGGTTGTGAAGATCCGCTGACCCGTCGGGTCCCCGTGCCTTGGTGGGGCGTCTACCTTCGCGCCGCCATTGCACGACCATCCATGTTGACCGAAGCAACCGTCCGTCCGCACAACTTCTCCGCAGGGCCCAGCATCCTGCCGCGTGAAGTGATCGAGAAAGCCGCCGACGCGCTGCGCGATTTCGCCGGCACCGGGCTGAGCCTGATCGAAGTGAGCCACCGGGGCAAGGAGTTCGAGGCCGCCATGGCCAACGCCCGTGCACTGGTGAAGGAGTTGCTCGGCGTGCCCGACGGTTACGACGTGCTCTTCCTGCAAGGCGGTGCCAGCCTGGGCTTCCACATGGTGCCCATGAACCTGATGCGCCCCGGAGGCAAGACCGCCTACTTGAAGACCGGCGAATGGGCCATGCGCGCGGTGAAGGACGCCCAACTGATCGGCGAAACGGTGGTGGTGGCCAGCAGCGAGGACAAGAACTTCAGCTACATCCCCAAGCAGTATACGATCCCCGCCGACGCGGAATACTTCCACTACACCAGCAACAACACCATCTTCGGCACGCAACTGCACCGCACGCCGAACTCGCCCGTGCCGCTGGTCTGCGACATGTCGAGCGACATCTTCAGCAGGCCGGTGAACGTGGCCGACTTCACACTGATCTATGCCGGGGCCCAGAAGAACATGGGGCCGGCGGGCACCACGCTCTACATCGTGAAGCGCGATGCCCTGGGCCGGACCGGCCGAAAGCTGAGCCCGATCCTCGACCTGAAGAACCACGCCGAGAAGGAGAGCATGTACAACACGCCGCCGGTCTTCGCCGTGTACGTGAGCATGCTCACGCTCGAATGGCTGAAGGGCATAGGCGGGATCGCCGCCATGCAGCAACGCAACGAAGCGAAGGCGAAGCTGCTCTACGATGCGATCGACACGTTGCCCGTGTTCAAGGGCACGGCGGCGAACGAGGACCGCTCGCTCATGAACGTATGCTTCGTGATGAACGATCCGGCCCTGGAGCCGGAGTTCGACAAGCTGTGGAAGAGCGCCGGGATCAGCGGCATTCGCGGCCACCGCAGCGTGGGCGGCTATCGCGCCAGCCTGTACAACGCCCTTCCCATCGAAAGCGTACAGGTGCTGGTGGACGTTATGACCGAATTCGCGAACAAGAAGGGATGAGCAAACGCGTGCACGCCAACGACGGGCTATCGTCGAACGGGAAGACCGCGCTGGAGAAGGCCGGATTCCGGGTGACCACGGAGGGCATACCACAGGAAGCGCTCGCCGCCTACGTGAACGAACAGCAGGTGGACGTGCTGCTGGTGCGCAGTGCCACCAAGGTGCGCAAGGACCTGATCGATGCCTGCCCCGGGCTGCGCATGATCGGACGCGGCGGCGTGGGCATGGACAACATCGATACCGCCCATGCCGCATCGAAGGGCATCACGGTCTTCAATACACCCGCCTCCAGCAGCATCAGCGTCGCGGAACTGGTCATGGCGCACCTCTTCGGCCTGATGCGCGGTCTGCACGAGGCCAACCGCCACATGCCCACGCGCGGTGCCACCGATTTCAAGCAACTGAAGAAGACGTACGAGAAGGGCACGGAAGTGCGCGGCAAGACGCTCGGCATCATCGGCTTCGGGCG
>CAZFAW010000198.1:1421-5549 GCA_964517015.1 uncultured Chryseobacterium sp. | reverse complement strand
CCGGCGCCACCCCGAAGCTCACCATGTCCGCGAGGCTGTCGAGCTGTTTGCCCAGTTCGCTCCCTCCCCCCAGGGCCCGGGCGGCCAGCCCATCGAACACGTCGAAGACCGCAGCCAGGAAGACCAGCCCACAGGCCCCTGTTAGCTGTCCTTGGGATGCCAATAGGACGGATCCAACGCCGCAGCATAGGTTCGCCGTGGTGAGCAGGTCCGGAAGTCGCGGCAGACGGGCCAAAGCGCGCCAAAGTTGGGATACTTTCGGAGCAATATCGGAGGCCACCCTCTGTTAGTAGGAGCGTCAATGAAAACGGTGATGAAGACCCCCCTGGTGAAGTACACCCTGACGCTCGCATTGCTGGCCCCCGCCGGCCTCACCCTGCACGCCCAGGATGCCCCCAAATACAGCAACGAGTTCCTGGCCATCGGCGTGGGCGCGCGTGCCCTGGGCATGGGCGGCAGCTACATCGGTACGGCCAGCGATGTGACCAGTGGCTACTGGAACCCCGCCGGCCTGCTTGGCGTGCGCGGCGACCTGCAGGTCGGTGCCATGCACAACGAGTACTTCGCCGGGATCGGCAAGTACGACTACATCGGCCTGGCCAAACCGATCGATACCGCCAGTACCCTCGGGTTCAGCGTGCTGCGGTTCGGGGTGGACGACATCCCCAACACGATCGACCTGATCGATGAGAACGGCCAGGTGGACTACGACCGGATCACCACGTTCAGCGCCGCCGATCATGCCTTTCTCTTGAGCTACGCCCGCAAGCTGCGCGTGAGGGGCCTGAAGGTGGGCGGCAATGCCAAGGTGATCTACCGCCGGGTGGGCGATTTCGCCAAGGCCTGGGGCTTCGGGCTCGATGCCGGTGCGCAATACGATGCGGGCAAATGGCGTGTGGCCGCGGTGGCGCGCGACGTCACGGGCACCTTCAACGCGTGGAGCTACAGCCTGGACCAGCGCACGATCGAAGTGTTCCAGCAAACGCTGAACGAACTGCCGGAGAACGGTACGGAAGTGACACTGCCCCGCCTGGTGCTGGGTGCCGCCCGTGAGTTCAAGGTGGGATCCAAGTTCGGCATCATCGCAGAGCTGGACCTGGAGAACACCTTCGACGGCAAGCGCAACACCCTGCTGGCCACCGATGCCTGGAGCGGCGACCCGCGCCTTGGCCTGGAACTGGGCTATGCCGGAGTGGTGTTCGTGCGCATGGGCATGAACAACATCCAGTACGTCACCGATATCGACGACAACGAGAAGTTGACGGTGCAGCCCAACCTGGGTCTGGGCCTGAAGATCAAGAACGTGGCCATCGATTACGCCCTGAGCCGCATCGTGAACACCGACGATGCCTTCACGAACGTGTTCAGCCTGCGTTTCGACATCTTCAAAAAGACGGGTACATGAGGCGAGCTCTACTGTCCGTCCTGTTCCTGACCGGTGCGGCCCGGGCCCTGGCCCAGCCGTACGGCAACGAGTGGATCCATTACGGGCAGCAGTACTGGCGCTTCGAGATCGCTGCGGAAGGCATCTACCGCATCGATTCGGCGGCCCTGGCCAACGCGGGCTTCCCGGTGGCCACCGTGGATCCGCGCGAGATCCAGTTGTTCAACCGCGAACAACAGGTGCCCATCTATGTGGAGGGCGAAGCGGATGGCGTGTTCAACACGGGCGACTTCATCGAATTCCGCGGGCGCAAGAACGACGGCTGGAAAGACCTGGACATGTGGGACGACCCCGCGCACCAGAACGATCCCTACTACAGTCTGCACAACGACACGATCCGCTATTTCCTCACCTGGAACGGCGTGGAGCAGAAGCTGCGGATCGCGAACTACACCAACACCGCCTTCGGCCTGTACAACCCCAGGCCCTGGTTCTGGAGCGAGAGCCTGCAGCTCTTCGTGGGCGGTTACCAGAAGGGCGATCGCACCAACATCGAGGCGACCGATTCCTACATGGTGGAAGGCGAAGGATGGTTCAATGCGACCGCCATCGCCAGCACATCGGGCACGGCCAGCCAGACCCAGTCGATCTACACGCCCGTGCCTTTCCTGGGCTCCAATGCCCCCCAGGCGAAGGTGGACGTGGTGTGGGCGGGTGTGAACAACCCCGGCGACGGCGGTTGCCGCAACCACCACTTCCGGCTCAACGCCCCGAACGGCGGTTCCTTCTATCCGGTGCTCGACACGATCTTCAAAGGCTACCAGTTGAACAGGTACACCTTCAACGTTTCGGGCTACACGATCAACGGTGCGGGCACGGCCTTCCGCGGCGATGTGATCCACGACCTGTACAACCCCGATTCGTGCCTGGCCTCGGACTATCCCGATCGCCAGTCGTTCGCGTGGATCAAGGTGGGCTATGGCCGCAACAACGACATGGTAGGCGCCCCCGAACTCCACATGTGGCTGCCGGACGAGGCCGGTGATCCGCCCATCCGGGTGGATCTCATGAACCCCGGGTCCCAGCCGCTGGTGTACGTGCTGAACGGCGATACCGTGCGCCGCGTGCTGCCCACGCTCGGCAGCACCGCGTGGCAGATGCTGTTGCCCTCGGACCCCACGAACGATACGACGCACGCCTACGTCTTCGGTCAGGCCGGCATCGTGAACCTGACCGCGATCACCCCGGTGACCCCCTCCGGCTATTTCACCGACTACAGCGCCGTGGTGGCCGACTCGGCCATGCTGATCGTGACGCATCCCGCGCTGATGAACGGCGCCCTGATGTACGCGAACTACCGCGAAAGCAGCCTGACCAACCACTACGATTGCGTGGTGGCCGATGTGGAGGAGCTCTACGACCAATACGCCGGCGGGATCGAACGCCACCCGCTCGGCATACGCCGCTGGTGCGAGCAACTGCTCGATACCTGGCCCACGCGCCCACGTGCGCTCTTCCTCATCGGGAAAGGCGTCCAGGCCCCGCGGTTCAACAGCAGCAACCAGGGCTACCGCGCCCTGGCCGACACCACCGGCCGTCGCCTTTGCCGCATTCCTTCGTTCGGCTATCCGCCCAGCGACGTCTGTTTCACGCTCGGGCTCGACGACGCCGACCCGAACCTGATGGCGATCCCCGTTGGCCGGCTGGCGGCCTACTCCGAAGCACAGGTCGAGGCCTACCGCCAGAAGGTGGAGGAATACGAGGGCCACACCGCACCCGAGGAATGGATGAAGAGCATCCTGCATTTCCGCGGCGGGTCCACGGAGGCGGAATGGTACCAGTTCGGCAGCGCGCTTTCGGCCATGGAGGCGATCGCCGAGGACACCCTCTTCGTGGGCCACGTGACCAACTTCGTGAAGAACGACGCGGAGGTGATCTCCATGGCCAGTGCGGATTCCGTGGAGATGATGATCGAACAGGGCGTCTCGCTCATGACCTTCTTCGGTCATGCCAGCGGCGACGGGTTCGACCTGAACATCGACAACGTGAGCAACTACGATTGGGGCGGGCACTACCCCACGGTGATCGGCAACTCGTGCTACACCGGCAACATCCACCTCACCACATCGACCAGTTCGAGCGAGCAGTTCGTGCTACCGGGAACGCAGGGCGCCATCGCCTTCCTGGCATCGGTCGATATCGGCGTTTCCGGTCTGCTGTCCTCGTACAGCGGTGAATTCTACCGCAGCTTCAGCTACCTGAACTACGGCGGCAGCATCGGCCAGCATATGCAGCACAGCATCAAGGTGAACCTCGATGCGAGCGACGACATCCTGAACCTGAACAACGTGCAGACCTTCACCCTGCACGGCGATCCCACCTTGCGCCTGTACAGCTTCGACCGGCCCGACCTGACCGTGGAAGCCGACGACATCTCCTTCTCTCCGGTCCCCGTGACGGCCGATCTGGACAGCTTCGCCGTGAAGGCCGTGGTGACCAACATCGGCAAAGGCACCGACGCGCCCTTCGTGGTGAGCCTGACGCGTACGTTGCAGGACGGCACCGTGCTCGATCCGCTCTTCACCAGCCTGCAGATCTATTTCCAGGATACCGCCGTGTTCCACGTGCCGGTGAACGTGACCGGCGGCGGCCTGGGGCAGAACCTCATGCGCGTGCAGGTGGACCTGGACCCCGACGTGATCGACGAGGTGGAGGATGTGTCGAACAACCAGGCCGAGAAACCG
>CAZFAW010000198.1:0-1321 GCA_964517015.1 uncultured Chryseobacterium sp. | reverse complement strand
TGGCGCTGCAGCCGCGATACGGTGGGCTTCGGCCCCGGCAACTACAACTGGTTCGAGAGCTCCTTCCAGCACATCACAGGCCGCCAGGGCTGGGGGCAGGCGCACTTCTTCCAGTTCAAGGACAACGATCTCAACCAACTGGATTACGACCGGCCCGGGCGCGAACTCGACTACTTCACCGGCCAGCACAACATCCGTTGTCAGGTGTACAACGGCACCCTGGGTGTGGACCCGAACCTCACGGAGTGGCGCATTGAACTGGACCTGCAGGACTACGGCGGATGCGGTGGAACACCCGCGCTGCACGTGGCGGTGGTGGATCCGACCACCCTGGAGGCGTGGGGCACGCCCTTCGGTGGTGAGAACCCGGACCACTACTTCGGCCAGGTGAACTACGATGGACTGAACGGTTGCCGGAGCCGGATAGAGAAATTCTTCTCCTTCCGCGAGAGCAACGCCGCGCAAATGGACTCGCTCGCGGACATGCTGTTGAACGATGTGCCCGATGGGCACTACCTGCTGGTGTACACGTGGCGCTACCTGGACCGCACCGCGCTGAACACCAACGATCCGGACAATGACGTGGCCAACGCCCTGGCCGCGCTCGGCTCCACCGACTTCGCCACCGCGCCGGACAGCGTGCCGTACATCTTCTTCGTGCGGAAAGGGTTCCCGGCCAGTGCGGTGGACACCGTGGGCAACGGCTTCTACAGCAACGTGGATGTGAGCGTGTGGGTGAGCGCCCTGGGCAACTTCGGCCGCATGACCTGGCCCAAGGCCGGACCGGCCTACGAGTGGAACGCGCTGTACTGGAACGAAGCCTCCAGCGATCCGGAGGACAGCACGCGCATCAAGGTCACCGGGGTCACGCCGATCGGTACCGAGTTCTTCCTGCACGATCGCTTCTCGCCGGAGGATTCGCTCACCACCTGGACCAGTCCGCAACTCGCCGTGGATGCCGCGGAGTACCCCTGGCTCACGTTGGGCGGCTGGTTCTACGACGATTCGGCCCTGGTGCCGCACCCGGCGCAGCTGGAGCGCTGGCAGTTGCTGGCCGCGCCCGCCCCCGAATGCGCGATCGATCCGCCGAGCGGGTTCCTGCAAACGATCGACGGCTTGTTCGAAGGCCAGACCGGTCAGGTGGCCGTGGCCGTGCGCAACATCGGCACCATCGATATGGACAGCCTGTTGATCTCCGCGTGGATCACCGATGCGGCCAGCGTGCAGCACCGCGTGCATTACAGGCGCAATGCGCCGCTGCCTGCGGGGGGCGTGGTGCTCGACACGATCACGGTGAACACCGCCGGCCTCACCGGCCTCA
>CAZFAW010000197.1:3071-5625 GCA_964517015.1 uncultured Chryseobacterium sp. | reverse complement strand
GTCGCGGGTCACCCCCAGGTCCTTGATCAAGCCGTCGCTCAGGCTGTAGACCCAGCCGTGCACCTTGATCGGGCGGCCTTTCTCCCAGGCGTCGCGCAGCACGGAGGTGCGGCTCAGGTCGTACACCTGTTCAGCCACGTTCACTTCCACCAGGCGGTCGAAGCGTTGCTCCTCGTTCGCGATCGCGCTCAATTCCTCGTGGTGGAAACGGGCCACGTCGCGGATCTCCCGCACCCAGCCCGCTGCCGGACCGCCGAACTCGGGGCCCATGGCCGCCTTCACGCCGCCGCAGCCGTAGTGGCCGCAGACGATGATGTGATCGATGCCCAGCACGTTCACACCGTAGTCCACCACGCTCATGGCGTTCATGTCGGTATGCACCACCATGTTGGCGATGTTGCGGTGGATGAACATGTCGCCGGGCATGGTGCCGGTGATCTGGTTGGGGGGTACGCGGCTGTCGCTGCAGCCGATCCAGAGGAAGAACGGCTTCTGGTGCCTGGCCAGCTCGGTGAAGAGCTCGGGGTTCTCCTTCTTCATGCGCTCGCTCCATTCCTTGTTGCGCTCAAGGAGGATCTTGTGCAGATCGGACTTCGGGTCGAACATGTGTGCGGTCAGTGGGGTCATGGCGAAGGTATCGTTGGTTCAGTGGTCGGTTACGAGGGGTTTGGCCGCCGCTTGGAGCACGGCGCCGCGCAGGTCGTCCACGCGCGGCAGGTCGCGCTCGTGGAAGCCGGTGAGTTCGATGGTGATGCCCTGCTCCCTGGCGCGTACCATCTCGTCGTGGATGATCTCCCGCACGTCGGGGTCCAGGTCCACGGTGCGCCGTGCATCGATGATCACGTGCGATCCGGCGGGCAGGGCGGCCAGCGTGCGCATGATGCTGGCCTTGTTCAGGAAGGTCACGTCCTCGCTCAGTTCGATCCGGATCGGATCGCCCGGCACGTGCTTGCGGGCGTTGAAGTGGTAAGGGGTCTTGTAGTTGTTGCGCAGCAGGAAGAAGATGCCGACGGCCATGCCGAGCATCACCCCTTTGAGCAGGTCGATGAAGACCACCCCGGCCACCGTGGCGATGAAGGGGATGAAGATGTACCAGCCTTGCGCATACATGGCACGGAACAGCGACGGCTTGGCCAGCTTGTAGCCCGTGATCAGCAGGATCGCCGCCAGGCTGGCCAGTGGTATGCGGTCCATGAGGCCGGGGATCAGCAGCACGCTCAGCAGGATCAGTACGCCGTGCAGGATCGCGCTCAGTTTGGTGCGTGCTCCGCTCTGGATGTTCGCGGAACTGCGCACGATCACCTGGGTCACGGGAAGGCCGCCCAACAGGCCGCTGATCGCATTGCCGATGCCTTGCGCGCGCAGTTCCCGGTCCGTGGGGGTGATGCGCTTCTCGGGGTCGAGCTTGTCGGTGGCTTCCACGCACAAGAGCGTTTCCAGGCTGGCCACCACGGCGATGGTGAGGGCGGTGATCCAGACCCGGTGGTCCATGAGCCCCGACCAGTCGGGGAAGGTGAGTGCCGCCACGCCCGCGCTCAGGTCGGGGAGCTGCACGTAGTGCTCGGCATCGACGGCCAGGCGCGTGCGGTCCTGGAACGCGGCTGCGAGCGCCACCCCGGCCAGCACGGCGAGCAATGGGCCGGGTACCATGGACAGGGCTTTCGTCCGCTTCACGAAAGGCCGATCCCACAACAGCATGAGCGCGATGCCGGCGAGCGTGATCGCGATGGCGCCGGGGGAGACCAGTTCGAGCATGCGCGCCAGCGCACTGAAGGTGTTCTCCGCATCGCGTTGCAGGAAGGCCTCGTCGCCTTCGAAGTCCTTGTCGTAGCCCACCGCGTGCGGCAGCTGCTTCAGTACGATGATGACCCCGATCCCGGCCAGCATGCCTTTGATCACGCTGCTGGGGAAGTAGTACGCGATGACCCCGGCCCGCGCGATGCCCAGGAGCAACTGCATGAGCCCAGCGAGCACCACGGCGGTGAGGAAGAGGGGGAAGGAGCCCAACTGTGCGATCGCCGTGAGCACGATGGCCGCCAGTCCCGCGGCCGGCCCGCTAACGCCCAACTGCGATCCACTGATCACCCCGACCACGAGGCCGCCCACCACACCGGCGATGAGGCCGGAGAGGAGCGGCGCGCCGCTGGCGAGCGCGATACCCAGGCACAGGGGCACCGCCACGAGGAATACGACCACCGATGCAGGCAGGTCGCGCTTGATGTCCGTGAAAAGGTTCTTCATTGGAAGGATGATCCATGTTCGGGGACCGTTGAAACAGGGTATGTGCCTACGGACCGGTCCCCACCGATCGCGTTGGACATGGAATGGAATGGAAAATGGGGTGCGGCGTGCGCCGCCGGATCACGCCGTTTTCGGCGGGGGCACGGATACTTCGATCACGTGCTGATGCTCGGCTTCCTCGTTCTCCGCGGAACGTCGCTTCAGCACCGCATCGGCCAGCAGCTGGGTTGCGGCTTCCAGTGAACGGAAGGCGGCGAGGGGATCCTCCATCGGCCCGGTGTGCACGCGCTCCTCGCGTTCCTCGGTGATGGCG
>CAZFAW010000197.1:0-2971 GCA_964517015.1 uncultured Chryseobacterium sp. | reverse complement strand
GTAGCTCCCGCTCATGTGGCCGATGTCGCTCTTCAGGTCGCAGAAGCTCGAGTAGGTGAACGCTTCGCCGGGTGCCAGCGTCGGTTGTTCGCCCACCACACCGGCGCCTTCCACTTCGCGCCGTGCGCCCAGGCTGTCGTGGATCAACCAGTGCCTGCGCAGCAGTTGCACCGTGTCGCTGCCCGTGTTCTCGATGCGAATGCGGTAACCATAGAGGTAGCGCTGTGCATTCGGGTCGCTCTGATCCGTGGAGTAACGCGCCTTCACGCTCACCTTGATCCCTTGTGTCACCGCAGTGCTCATGGGTTGTCCACACAACGATGTGACGAAGGAACGAGTTGTACGCTTCGCCAGCAATGCCTTCCGGGTCATCTTCGTGATGTACCGTTCCATCGGCCCGGCATCGCGTTCCGTCGGATCGAACGGGCGCGCTACCTCCGGATCCTCGAACGTTGCCCATCCCACCACCGATCATGCGCACACTGCTGCTCCCGCTTACCCTGACCGCCCTTGCGGCATGCGCCCAATACAACGGCCCGGAAAGCGTGGAGTACGACGCCGCCAACGATCGCTACCTGGTAAGCAACACCGGCGATGGCACGATCAAGCAGCGCGACCTCGCCGGCACCGTGTCCGCCTTCGCCAGCGTGAGCCCCGCGCCCTACGGTCTGGAGATCCAGGGCGATACGGTCTACGCCTGCAGTGGCGGCGGGATCAAAGGGTATCTCCTCTCCTCCGGCGTGCAGGTCTTCGCCCTAAGCCTCGGCGGCACTTTCTTGAACGGATTGACGAGCGACGGCGACCTGCTCTACGCGACCGATTTCAGTGCGGGATCGATCTACCGCGTGGACCCAGCGGCAGGCACGTTCACCACTTGGGTGGCTGCCACCGGTGGAACGCCGAACGGCATCGTGTACGATCCCGCACTGGATCGGCTGGTGGTGGCGTTCTGGGGCGGTAATGCGCCGGTGAAGACCTACGACAGGGCCACCGCTGCGCCCGGACCCAGCATCAACACCGGGCTCACGAACATCGATGGGATCGCGATCGATTGCCTGGGCCGCTTCCTGCTTTCGAGCTGGAGCCCCGACCGTATTTCGGCGCTGGACCCGTCGCTTTCATCCGCACCGGTGGATCTGGGGATCGCAGGCATGAACAACCCCGCCGACATCGATTTCGATGCGGTGCACCAGGCGGTGTGCGTACCGAACGCCGGCAACGATGCCGTGATCATCGCCAGCGTTCCAGGCTGCACATCGGGAATGACCGATCCGGATGCGGGGTACCAGGACCTGCAGGTGATCCCCAATCCGGCCGATGGGATGGTGCGGATCGGGATCGCGATCACCGAGGCGGTGCCTTTCCTGCTGCTCGATGCGCGCGGTTTGCTGATCGGTGGCGGCACGCTGCCGCGCAGCGGCCTGCTGGATCTTTCGCGCCTGGCGCCCGGCAGCTACATCATCGATCTGCCCGCGTTGCGCCGCCGCGCCCGGTTCGTGAAGGACTGATCACGCGATCGGCGGCAGCGCATCGTATTCCAGCTTCACCGGTTCCTCGCTCAGCGCGATCAACGTGAACACACCGAGCAGCAAGCCCAGCGGTATACTGAGGCAATTGATGGCGGCCACCACCATGGAGAACGTGCGGTCCTTCCGCTTGCCGATGCGCGAGCCGCTGTAGATGTTCAGGATCCCAAAGGCTTCCACCAGCACGAACAGGGTGACCCCCACCACCCCGAGCACGGCACCCACCACACGTGGCGCGCCGTCTGCCGATCGTTCGGCCACGAAGTCGCTTCCGAGGAAACCGCCCAACGCCGCGATCGCCAGCAGGAACAACCCGCCGAAACAGACCATTGCGCCATAGACGTAGTGGAAGATCTCGATGGACTTGAGGTGCTTGTTCATGGCAATGCCTGATTCGGACGGTAAACGTACCGGACGGCACCAGGGCAGCCTGCCCGATCACATCAACGGTCTTGCGGGACCATGAGCGTGGCGTGGCGGCGGGTGTTCCATACCGTGGCGCCGATGCACCGGTCCTTCCAGTACAGCAACGCCAGTAGTTCGTTCTCCGTTCGTGCGTGCGAGCCCTCCACGGCCGCGAGATCGGGGATCGGTGATCCGTCGTGCAACACGGCGTATGCATAATCCACCCGGCCTCGCGGCACCAGGCCCAAGGCCCGGTAGCTCCGGTCTTCGTCGTCCCACAGGCAGCGGTATTCCGGCAGGCACCTGCCGTCCGAGAACCCACCGATCACGTAGACCTTGCCTTCCGCGAACGGCGCATCGAGCGAAAGCCGCCAGTTCACCGCTACCAGTGGAGCGCACCGATCGGCACCGCTGGGTACGAAGGCACCGTTGTGGTCCTCCCGCTCGTGGTATCGCTGTATGCTCCGGCGCTCGTCGGGCACGAGCGTGATCAAGGGTATGGCCCCATCGGGGGCCATGCGTTCCACGCCGTGCATGCCCTCACGGAGATCGGTAAGGTCGATGGTGCGCCATTCGTTCCCGCCTTCGAAACGTGCCGTGGGCCGGGGGAAGCGGATCTCGTTGGCGTTCATCAACTCCGGGCGCGCATGCAAGGCACCTTCCCAAAGGTGGTCCTTCAGGAGCACCACTTCCACTTCCGTGAAGGGATCACCGATCGGGAGCATGGGGCAATGTGCGGTGATGTCAACGGCTTGCACATGGGGGCGGTCGCTGGCGGGCAAGGCGTTCGAGGGGGCCAGTTCGATGTGCGCCAGGTCCTCCACGAACACGCAGCGGCGGATCAATCGGACCTTGTCCGTGGCTACTTCGCGCAGCACCACCACGCGGTTCCCGCTTGCGCCGTTGCAGATCGTGATCGGTACGTTGCCGTGCCGCCAGCACGGATCGCCTTGTACATCCGTCCGTGGCAGGGTGTCCACGAACGCAAGCGCCACCGCTCCACTATCGCTCGCGATCCAGTTCGCATCGGCGGTGTACAT
>CAZFAW010000196.1:0-5651 GCA_964517015.1 uncultured Chryseobacterium sp. | reverse complement strand
CTGCACGTGGCATGGGAGCAGGTGAACGATGTGGACGAGGCACGGATGAAGCGTGTACGCCTTCTGCTTGTCCGGCTCAAGGACCCCGATGCATGGGTGGCGCGGTACAGCGGATGGAAGCGCTGGGCACTGCAGTGGAACCTGAAGCAGTACGGGACCCCGTTCGTGATCTCCGCGAACGCGCTTCGCATGGACTTCGATGCGCTGCGGGACCACGTCGCCGCGAGCGCACGTGCGGCACAGGCCAACCGCTGATCCCGCCCCACGATCGGTCGTTGACACTTTCATGCCGCCCCCACCGTTGAAGCCCTGTTCACAGCTGAACTTTGGTCATGCGCCGCGCCGGACTGTTCCTTCTGCTCCTGCTTCCCCTGGCTTCATTCGCCCAACGCGGCTTGATGGAGCGCAAGCGTCCCGAGATCATTCCCACGGACGGGAAGATGCGGCGCGGTGGTTTCTATGTAGCGCCGGGCATCACCTATCCGCTCGCGTTCGATCATGAAGTGCATTACGGCCCGATCGACGCGACAGGGGATATCTATTTTGAACCGGCCGGCGCAGTTGGGCTTTATCTGGAGGCAGGATGGTTCCATGCCTCGCGCGACCCCTGGATCATCGACTACTCCGACTTCGGTCTCGCCTTCAAGCAGCTGAAAGGGACGGAGAGGTCGCGCGGTACTATGACGGCCTGGGGAGATACCACGGCGATCTGGTCCGATGGAGCAGCGCAGTTCAATGATCGGTATCTCACTGCCCACGTCAATGCCAACAAATTCATCCAGACGCACGACCACCAATTCGTTCAGTTCTCCCTTGGGGTGAACGCTGATCATCGCATCGGCCGCTCGACCGAGGTTTCCGGCATACCGTTCACATACGACCAGGACCTGCCCCCGGACCTGATCGCCCAACTGCACTTCAAACTGGGCTATGGCTTCAAGGTGAGCCGACGGATGTTGATCATTCCGGCGTTCGAGACGCCGGTGTTCAGTGTGGTGCCCGGGGACCAAGGCTTCGGGCAATCGCAGTGGTTCAGCAGCCGATACCGCCCGCTCATCTTCAGCGTACGCTTCCTGTTCCTGCGCTACCCGCGGGGCTTCGATTGCCCTCCGCCCATCCGGCACAACGAGTTCGAGAAGCACAAGGAGTACAAGCCGGACAGCTACCATCCGTGATCGGGCGCAGCAACGGGCCGCTCACCGGTCGTTCACGAACGGATTGTTCCTTCGCTCCTCGCCGATCGTGGTCGATGGTCCGTGGCCGCAATGCACGAGCACATCGTCGCCCAGCGGGTACAGTTGCCGGCGGATGCTCCCTTCCAGCACGGTGAAGTCCCCGCCCGGCAGGTCGGTGCGCCCGATGGAGCGTTTGAAGAGCACATCGCCGGCGATCACGAAGCGTTGGGCCGCGCAGAACAGTGCGATGTGCCCCGGGGCATGGCCGGGAACGAAGAGCACCTTCAGCACGTCGTCGCCCATGCGCACCTCGTCGCCTTCCTCAAGGAAGCGCTGCGGTACCGGCGCGGCCTCGCAATGCACACCGTACATGGTGCCCACCTGCGGCGCGGCGCGCAACAGGTCCAGGTCTTTCGTGTGCAGTTCCGGCAGCAGTCCGTACCGCGCGTGCATCCAAGCACAGCCGAACACATGGTCGATGTGGGCGTGGGTGAGCACAAGACGGGTGGGGTACAACGCGTTGTCGGCGAAGTACCGTTCCAGCTCGTGCTCCTCGCCACCGTTCCAGCAACCCGGATCCACCACCAGGGCGTGCTTCCCATCGTGCACCACGTAGGTGTTCTCCTGGAAGGGGTTGAAGGTGAAGGTGGCGATGCGCAGCACGGCGGGAAAAGCCGGAACTTCGTGGTGCCGTTCCGGACCGAAGGGGTCCAAACGTAGCTATCTTGATCCTCGTGTTCCGCCGTTCCGTTCCGATCCTGGCCGCGTTGCTGCTGGCCATCGCCGGGCGTGCCCAGTTCTACAACGGGAGCCAGCAGGAATTCGGCAAGAGCCGCGTGCAGTACCAGGATTTCCTCTGGCAGTACTACCGCTTCGACCGCGTGGAGACCTATTTCTACAAGGGCGGCCGCGACGTGGCCCGCTACGTGGCCGTGAGCGCGCACGCGCACCTGAAGGAACTGGAGAAGGAGTTCGATTTCACCGTGGACGACCGCCTGCAGTTCATCGTGTACAACTCGCTCACCGATTTCCGCCAGAGCAACATCGGCGTTACCGGCGAGGAGGAATACAACATCGGCGGGGTCACGCGCATCGTGGGCACCAAGATCTTCGTGTACTACGAAGGCGACCATGCCTTGCTGGACCAGCAGGTGCGCACGGGCATCGCCCAGGTGCTCCTGGACCAGATGATGTACGGTGGAAACTGGCGCGAGGTGTTGAAGAACAGCACGCTCCTGAACCTGCCGGAATGGTACAGCAAGGGCCTGGTGGCCTACACCGCCGGGCCGTGGGATGCGGTGGCCGCGAGCAGGATCCGCGACGGCGTCATGAGCGGTCGCTTCGACAAGTTCAACCGCCTGCAGGGCGAGGAAGCGACCATGGCCGGCCGGGCCATCTGGACCTACGTGGCCGACGTGTACGGGACCAGCGTGATCCCCAACATCCTGTACATGACCCGCGTGAGCCGCAGCGCGGAGAGCGGCTTCCTCTTCGTGCTGGGCGTGAGCCTGAAGACCCTGACCCAGGAATGCCTGGACTACTACAAGGGCCGGTTCGAGGCCGAAGACCGTGAACGAGACGAGGTGACCCTGGAGGAACTGCCCGTGCGGACCAAGCGGACGCGCACCTACGCGCAGTTCGAGCTGAGCCCCGATGGGCGTTACGCCGCGTGGACCAGCAACGAACTGGGACAGTGGAAGGTGTGGCTCTACGACATGGCCACGAAGAAGGCGAAGCGGTTGATCAAGGGCGAGGTGAAGCTGGACCGGATCGTGGACCGCAGTTTCCCCGTGCTGGCCTGGCACCCCACGAGCCGCGCCCTCAGCTTCGCCGTGGAACGCAAGGGCGAACTGTTCCTGAAGACCTACACGCTCGATGATCGCAAGATCTCCACCCGACCGGTCTTCGTGCTGGAGAAGATCCTCGACATGGCCTATTCACCCGACGGCCAGACCATGGTCTTCAGCGCGGTGAACGAGGGCCGCACCGACCTCTACCTCTATCACACCATCGGCAACCGCCAGGAGGCGCTGACCAACGACCATTGGGACGACCTGGAACCGCGGTTCGCCGATGGCGGCCGATCGATCCTCTTCAGCAGCGACCGGGTGGACGATACCCTGCGCACGGAACCGGCTTCCGCCCAGGTGCGCATGGGCAACACGCACAAGGACATCTTCCTCTACGACCTGGCCGATCGTTCCGACCTGCTCACCCGGCTGACCAACACCCCGTTGGTGAACGAGACGGATCCCGCGCAGTTCGACAGCACCACGTACGCATGCCTGGGCGATGGCAGCGGCGTGCGCAACCGGTACCTGATCCGCTACGACAGCACCATCAGCCGGATCGATACGGCGGTGCACTACCGCTACTTCAGCGTGATCGACCGCGCCACGGACCTTCGGCGCTCGATCCTGGAACAGGAGGTGAACAGCGCGCGTGGGCGGTTCACGCAACTGGTGTACAGCGGCGGGAGGTTCCACTTCAACCTGGGCCGCACCAACGATGGCCGCACCAGCGATGCGCCCGCGCCCGAACCGCCCGGACCGGAACAGAAGGACGATCGCACCGGTGGCGCGGTGAGCGACGACATGAGCCCCGTGGTGAAGGTGGACCCCGAGGAGGCTCCCCCTGCACCGGACGCGGTGGATGTGGACAACTACGTGTTCAGCGATGAGGCGGCGCCCGGCGCTCCAGGCACCGGGTCCGAACGCCCCGCTCCGGATCCGGTCGCCGCGCCAACGGACACGGCGGTCGTGGCCCTCACCTTCCCCGAGCAGCGCAACTACAACGTGAACTTCGCCACCGATGCGGTGCTCACCCAGATCGACAACAGCTACAGCGACCAGTTCTACCAGCCGTTCACCGGTCCGGCCAACCTGAACCCCGGGATCAGCGGCCTGATGAAGATGGCCGTGAGCGACCTGTTCGAGGATTACAAGATCGTGGGTGGCTTCCGCCTCGCACTGGACCTGAACAACAATTCGTACCAGGTCACCTTCCAGGACCTGCGCGAGCGGCTGGACCGCAAGTTCACCTTCCAACGCCAGGCGCTGCAGGGCCTCAGCGACCTCGGCGTGGTGAAACTGGTGACCCACCAGGCGTACTACCAGCTCTCCTGGCCCTTCACCGAGCTCACCAGCGTGCGCGGTTCGGCCATGTACCGGCACGATCGCTACGTGGTGCAGAGCACCGACCTGTTGAGCCTGCGCGAGCGGAACTTCTCCGATCAGGCGCTCGGCTTCAAGCTGGAATACGTGTTCGACAGCAGCATTCCCCGCGGCCTGAACCTCTGGACGGGCTGGAAGATGAAGGTCTTCGGCGAGCACTACTTCGACCCCGAGCAATACAACCATCCGAACGACCCGCCCAGCGACATGCAGGTGGTGGGCTTCGACCTGCGCAATTCGATCACGGTGCACCGCGACATCATCTGGGTGAACCGCCTGGCGGAAAGCACTTCGCTGGGCCACCGCAAGGTGATCTTCTTCCTGGGCGGGGTGGACAACTGGCTCTTCGCGAAGACGGACGAGAGCATCCCGATCGACTTCAGCCAGAACTATTTCTACCAGACCCTGGGATCGCCCATGCGCGGGTTCTATTACAACGCCCGCAACGGCAGCAGCTTCGCCCTCTTCAACACCGAACTGCGCGTGCCCGTGTTCCGCTACCTCTTGAACCGCCCCATCCGCAGCGACTTCTTCCAGAACTTCCAGGTGGTGGCCTTTGGCGATGCGGGCACCGCGTGGACGGGTTCCGATCCCTACAGCGACGAGAACTCCTTCAACTCCCAAACGATCGTCCGCAACCCGCTCACCATCACGATCAAGAACCAGCGCGAGCCGGTGGTGTTCGGTTACGGGTTCGGGCTGCGTACGCGCCTGCTGGGGTATTTCGTGCGGGCCGATTGGGCCTGGGGGGTGGACGATGGCGTGGTGCTGCCGAACGTGTTCCATTTCTCCCTCAGCCTGGACATCTGACATGAGCCTCGCCACCATCGCGTTGCTGGTATTGATCGGCGTGGCCGCCGGCATCTTGAGCGGTTTCGTGGGCGTGGGCGGTGGCCTGATCATCGTACCGGCGCTCATGTGGATGCTGGGCTACACGCAGCACGAAGCCCAGGGCACCAGCCTGGCCGTGCTCCTGCTGCCCGTGGGCATCCTGGCGGTGATGAACTACTACCGCGCGGGCCAGATCGACCTGAAGGCCGCCGCGATCATCTCCGTCGCCTTCGTCCTGGGGGGCTACCTCGGCAGCAAGTGGTCCCTGGCGCTCCAGCCCGAGACCGTTCGCAAGATCTTCGGCGTGATCATGTTGATCGGTGCGTTGAAGCTCATTTTTGGCAAGTGATCGAGCGGATCGAGCAACTCGCCCGGCAGCTGCACCCGGAAATGGTGCGACTGCGCAGGCACCTGCATGCGCATCCCGAGCTGAGCTTCCAGGAGAAGGCCACGGGCGCCTTCATCGCCGATG
>CAZFAW010000195.1:2432-5677 GCA_964517015.1 uncultured Chryseobacterium sp. | reverse complement strand
ATCACGATCAACAACGCCGATTACCTGTACAGCACCATGCCTACCATGATCGGTAGCGCAACATGGGCAGCCGGCGGCGGTCCCCTTCCAACTCCCTACAAATTCAAAGGGCAGGGTACGCTCAGCGCCGAGAACTCCGTTTGGGGCGGCACCACCTTGTTGAGCGACTACGTGTTCGACAAGTACTTCGACGGCAACACACGGCCGGAAGACGTCCACGGCGCAGCCTTCGCGCACACCCCGATCGACGAAATGGTGAACTACGTGGAGCGTGAGCGCCACCTGCCCACCATCGATGGCCGCGAAGAATGGCAGGAGAACGGCATGCCCAGCGTGGACCAATTGACCAACCAGCTCTGGGTGACCGTGGAGGAGCAAGCGCTCTACATCAAGGAATTGAACGAGCGTATGGAATTGCTGCAGAAGTACCTGGTGGACAAGCGTCTGAAGGATCTGGGCGCGACCAAACCCTGAGCCTTTCCCGATCTACAGGAACCCCCGCCACTAGCGGGGGTTCTTCGTTCGAGCACGTCAACCCGGCAACCGGAGCCTGCGTAGAACGCCACGATGCTCCACATGCTCCGTCTCTTCATCCAGATGCTGCTGGCCCAGATCCGACAGAACCGCCAGGTGGACCGGCGCTAATTTCACGGCCATGGTCCGCGTAACGCTCACCGCCCCCTTGCTCGCGTTCTTCGCGCTGGGAGCGGCCATCGATACAGGGCGCGACGATGCCCCCACCCCCTTTGCCACCTGGGAATTCGGCATCAGCCTTTCTACCGGCACAGGTTCCCAGTTGTACAGTTGCTTCCTTGTGAAGATGTACGACGGCAAGGTGATCGGCACCGAGAACATCTCCAGCGAGGCCTTCATTCTCCAGGCACAAGGAGTGAAGCCCAGCGTGGCGAACCCCGAAGGGCAAAACCGGTTCCTGGAGCACGGCATCAATACGTGCCTGGCCTTCGAGGACACCATCGCACAGGAGTATCTCTATCGCTGCGATCCCTTGGAAGACCTGTGGAAACTGCGGTTCCAGGAATACCCGCTCCAGCTCACATCCGGTCAGCGCACCGGTGTGGGGTGGGCCGAGAAACGGGACGCGCCATCTCCCCGTCAATTGATGCTGCTGGCCGATTACGGCATCTTGTACACCACCGGCCTCTGCCACGGCGAAAATGTGTTCCGCCTGCTGCACGACATGGCCGACAGTTCGTGGGTGGTGAACTATCGCCAAGGTTACTGACCTTCGGAGCGCATGGAACGCGCCCCCGACCTGGATCGCCTTCTGGCTGCATTGCGCTCCGGCGACCGCGCCACGCTGGCCCGGTGCATCACCCTGATCGAAAGCGTCCGACCGGACGAACAACGAACCGCGCAGGAACTGATCGAACGCTGCCTGCAACCGGCGGGAGCACCCAAGGTGCGCATAGGGATCACCGGGATCCCGGGAGTGGGCAAAAGCACCCTGATCGATGTACTCGGGCTGGAGTTGATCGGGCGCGGACATCGTGTAGCCGTTCTGGCCGTGGACCCGAGCAGTGCGCGAACGGGCGGGAGCATCCTGGGGGATAAGACCCGCATGGATCGCCTGGCCGCGGATGAGCGCGCATTCATCCGGCCCAGCCCTACGAGCGGGAACTTGGGGGGGATCGCACGCCGCACCCGCGAAACCGTGATCCTCTGCGAAACGGCAGGGTACGATCGCGTTCTGATCGAAACGGTCGGCGTCGGCCAGAACGAACTGGCGGTCGACGGCTCGGTGGATGTCACCGTCCTGCTGACGCTTGCGGGCGCCGGGGACGAACTGCAAGGGATCAAACGGGGCATCATGGAGGCCGCCGATCTGATCATGCTCACCAAAGCCGATGGCGACAACCGGTCCCGGAGCGAACAAGCACGGCTCGATCTGCGGAACGCGATCGCTTTGCTGCCCCCACGGGCGAACGGGAAGCGCCCCGACGTATTGATCGGCTCCGCGGTGGAACAGGAAGGGATCTCCACACTGGCCGATCGCATCGAAGCACTGGCCTCGGCGGACCTGGCCTCCGGTCACTTCATGGAACGCCGCCGCGCCCAGGACCGTGAGCGCATGCGCGAGGCCATCACCGAAGCCCTCCTGGACGGGTTCCACCGTTCAAGCGAAGCCCGGGAGGCCTTGCCGCGCCTGGAAGAAGAAGTGATGGCCGGCCGGATGACCCCCTTCCGGGCGGCGGCGGAACTCGTCGCGCTGTTCAAAACAGCTTCCGGACCTCGTCCTTGATCACGACCATGGCCTCCTCGCTGGGTGTGTGGCTCAAGCGGCCCACCATTTCGAAGATCCGCTGGCTCACATCGGTGGCCGTGGGGCCATCGCCGCTCTGCGCGTAGGCCATGTTGATCAGGCGGATCGTCTCCTCCTTGGCCTGCCGGGTCTTCTGCCATGCCCGGTCGCTCACGTAGATCTGCTGGGTCACGTTGTGCTCGAATTCCTCCCGTACCGTAGCGGTCAATTCATCGTGCAGCATACCGGCGGTCATGTGGCTCTTGTGCACCCGGAGCACCAGGTATCCCGGTGAAATGCGCTCCAGGAACAGGGTGAGCCGTTCATAGGCCTGCAACCGCAAAGGCAGCGTGTGCCTCCGATCCTCCTTGCGCACCTCGGCGGAAAGCGCGGTGCGCTGCTCCTGCTCCCTGCCCGCGAGGAAGCGTTTGATCAGGATCACCGTGACCAGGAGCACCACCACGCTCGGAAGCAACGCAAGCAGCAATTGGAACAGTTGTTCTTCGGTCATGGGGCGAAGTTCGCGAACAACAGGCTGTCCAAAGGACGGGATGGCACCGCCGGACGGCCCGGGGTACAGGTTTAGCTTCGCGGCGCACATGGAAACCCGCCTCTCGCCACTGGTCCGTTCCATCGAGGAACCCGCCACGCTGTTCATGGCCCGGCGAAGCCGCGAATTGAAGGCCCAGGGCCGGGACATCGTCGATCTGAGCCTGGGCGAACCCGACCAATCGCCTCCGGCGTTCGCGATCGAGGCCGCCCGGGCGGCCCTTGAGGGCCCCTGGCACAAATACCCGCCCGTGAACGGCTTCGCCGATGTGCGCGAAGCGATCGCCCGGAAATTCCTGCGCGACAACCGGCTCACCTATTCCCCGGAACAGATCGTGGTGAGCACCGGTGCCAAGCAAAGCGTGATGAACACGGTAATGGCCCTGATCGGGCCGGGCGACGAGGCCGTGATCCCCGCACCGTTCTGGGTGACCTA
>CAZFAW010000195.1:0-2332 GCA_964517015.1 uncultured Chryseobacterium sp. | reverse complement strand
CACATCGTGTTCAACGGCTCACATGTGTCCTTCGCCGCGCTCCCTGGCATGTACGATCGCACCATCACCGTGAACGGCCTTAGCAAGGCTTTCGCGATGACGGGCTGGCGCGTCGGTTACATCGGGGCACCCTTGCACATCGCCAAGGCATGCAGCAAGATCCAAGGCCAGTTCACCAGCGGTGCGAACAGCATCGCGCAACGCGTCACCATCGCATGCATGGATGCGGATCCCCGTGTGTTATCCGGCATGCGGGCCGACTTCCTCCGGCGGCGCGACCTCCTGTTGAAGGAGCTTGAACGCGTGCCGGGCTGGCGTTGCAACCGGCCCGAAGGGGCGTTCTACCTGCTGCCCGATGTGCGTTCGTGCCTGGGCGGGCGCTTGGGTTCGCGGAAATTGACCACAAGCCAGGACCTGTGCATGGCCTTGCTGGAAGAGGGCGGTGTGAGCCTGGTGGACGGCGAAGCGTTCGGTGCCCCCGGTACGCTGCGCATCAGCTACGCCACCGCCGATGCAACGCTGCGCATGGCCGTTTCGCGCATCGCTGGAACCGTCTCACGGATCGAAGCATGAGCGCCGCGCTCCGCACCCTGTTCGAGGAATTCGGCCGCACCACGGTGCTGGTGGTAGGCGATGTGATGCTGGACGCCTATGCGTGGGGAAAGGTCGAACGCATCAGTCCGGAAGCGCCGGTACCAGTGGTAAGGGTCACGCAGCGGAGCGCACGCCTTGGCGGAGCCGCGAACGTGGCCTTGAACGTGAAGGCATTGGGCGCAACGGCCATCGTGGTTTCCGCACTGGGCAATGACGAGAACGGCGCCCGGATGGAAGGACTTTTCCAGCAAGCCGGTCTGACCACCAAAGGTGCGATACGGTCGAGCGCCCGTACCACCACTGTGAAGACCCGCGTGATCAGCGGCCACCAGCACATCGTACGCGTGGACGAGGAGATGGACGAACCGCTTTCCGATGCGGACGAACAGGCCATCCTGGACCGCATTGCCAGCGTACTGAAAGAGGACAAGCCCGGCGTGGTGATCCTGGAGGATTACAACAAGGGGGTCCTGACGCCAGCCGTGATCAAGGGTACGATCGAACGGGCGAAGACGGCGGGCATTCCGGTGGCGGTCGATCCGAAAAAGGAGAACTTCTTCGCCTATCGCGGGGTGGACCTCTTCAAACCGAACCTGAAGGAACTGCGTGAGGGATTGAAGATCGATGTGACCGCGGGTGATCGCGCTGCGGTTAGCGCCGCCCTCGAGCAACTCGAGCAACGCCTGGGCAACGCGGCGTCCCTGCTTACCTTGAGCGAACACGGCGTGGTGGCCCGGCGGGGCACCGAGGAGGTGTTCCTCCCTGCGCACAAGCGCGAGATCGCCGATGTGAGCGGCGCAGGCGATACGGTGATCGCGGTAGCGGCGCTTTGCATGGCGCGGCGGGCTTCCCTCTCCATGCTTGCGGCATTGAGCAACCTGGCCGGAGGTCTCGTTTGCGAATACGTGGGCGTGGTACCGATCGATCGCGCCCAATTGCTCTCCGAAGCGGAACGAACGCTCCGCGACGCATGACCGTCCGACCCTACGCCGGAGAGGGATCCAAACGCGAACAGGTGGAGCGCATGTTCGATGCGATCAGCCCGCGTTACGACCTGTTGAACCGCCTCTGCTCCTTCGGAGTGGACCAACGCTGGCGCAAACGGCTCGTTCGCGCCTTACGCGCCCACGCACCGCAGAACGTGCTCGACGTGGCCACCGGCACCGCGGACCTGGCCCTCCTCGCAGCCCGCTCCGGCATGCGGGTCACCGGTGTTGACATCAGCGCGGGCATGCTGGCGGGCGGGCGCAGGAAGATCGAACGGGCGAACCTGTCCGACCGGGTACGGCTGATCCAGGCCGATTCCGGCGCGCTGCCGTTCGACGATGCCGCGTTCGATGCGGCCATGGTCGCGTTCGGTGTGCGCAACTTCGAAGACCTGGAGCAAGGCCTGAAGGAGATCCGAAGGACCGTTCGTCCCGGTGGCCGTCTCCTCGTGCTCGAATTCAGCAAGCCCAAGGGGGTCCTGGGCGCTCTGTTCCGATCCTATTTCCACCGTGTGATGCCCGCCATCGGGCGCCTGGTGAGCAAGGACGCCCGGGCCTATTCCTATCTGCCCGAGAGCGTGGCGGCGTTCCCCGACGGGGAAACGTTCCTGACGGTGCTCCGCACCTGCGGGTTCACGGATCCCTCCGCGCAGCGCCTTACGGGCGGCATAGCCACGCTCTATTCCGCGGGCCGATGAGCAAGGATCGCCCGCTACCTTCGTTCCGGAACACGATGCGCACGCTCCGCACAC
>CAZFAW010000194.1:3514-5700 GCA_964517015.1 uncultured Chryseobacterium sp. | reverse complement strand
GCCGTGGCGAGCGCTCGCAGCCGCGGCAAGACGGCCAGTATGCGCCATGCTGCTGTGCTCTTCACGTATGCCTGATCGTCCTGCACCAAAACCACCGAGTCGATGCGGGGCGGTATGCCATGCCGGTCGCGTAGCGCGATCCCTTCCGGAGAAGCCAACGCGAAATACCGGAACCGGCCCGTTCGGTCGCGCTTCCGGATCCAGTTCACCCAACCGTTGCAATAAGCGCAATCCCCATCGAACAGGATGATGGTCCCGCTCATCGCCTCAATGCAGCACCACCAGGCGCTTGCTCCAACTGGCACCCCGGTCCACCAGTCGCAGCGTGTACACCCCTGCCGACCAACTCCGGGTGCTCAACCGCATCCGTCGGTCCACCACAGGGAGTTGCGCCACCTGCCGACCGGTGGGGTCGATCGCGCTGAGTACCATGCCGGAGGAAAACGGTAGATCGAGGATCAGGTCCACTTCATCGTGCGCTGGGTTCGGCGCGATGGAGAAGGCAGCATCGTTCAACAGGGCGCTGGATGGCACCCCCATCCCGAAATCGTTCCGCCAGTAGGAGATCCCGCCGCGGTAGTTCCCGGTCACCGCATCGGCCCATCCATCGCCGGTGAGGTCGTGCAACGCCGCACTGCTCATGGATCCGTCCTTGATGTCCTGCCAGGTGCTGTCCACAAGATCGAAGGTGCCGCCCAGGTTGCCGTCGATGTGGTCGAAATCCCAGATCCATCCGCTTTCGCTGCCCACGAGCAGTTCGCGCTCGCCTGCATCGTTCAGGAACATGAAGGGTACGCTGTACCCGGTGATGTTCCACCATTCGTTCACGACCACGCCGCCCAGGGTGTCGTTCACCAAGGTCCATTCGGGTGCCGTTACCGTGCCGATGTTGCGGTAGTAGTTGATGTTGCCGTTGCGCTCGCCCACCAGCATGTCGATCCGACCATCGCCGTCCACATCGAAGAATTGCGGCTTGGCCCATTGCCCTACATCGATCACCGAGCCTCCGGCATCCTGTACCTGCGGTGTGGTCAGTACGAAGTCTGCCACCGGTCCCGTGGCGATGTTCTCGAAATGGTAGAGCTTGCCTTGCAATTCGCCGATGTACATGTCCTGGTCGCCATCGTTGTCCAGGTCGGCGAAGGCAGGGTACATGGCCTGCCCGATGCCCGAGGTGCTCAGGTCCATGTAGTCGTCGGTGACCATTTCGAACGAGGGGGATGTCGCAGTTCCGGTATTGCGCAACAGCATCACCTTGCCGGGATAGAGCCCACCGGGGGCGTAGTACCCGTAATCGGCCACCAGGATGTCCATGAGCCCGTCGCCATCGTGATCGAAGAACACCGGGTAGGCCCCTTCACCGCAATCGATCATCTCGTCCTGGAACAGGTCTGTCTGCTGGTAATTGAAGACGGGAGCGAGGTCGGTTCCGCTGTTGTGGTAGTACCACATGCTCTCGAAGTTCTGCGCCAGTGTGGTGTTGTTGGTGCTGGCGATCAGGTCGCGCTTTCCATCGCCGTCCACGTCCAGGTGGTTGGGCACGGGAAAGATGTCCAGGTCCACGGGCATGTCGTACACCGGGAACAGGCTGTCCTGTGCGAAGATGTGCCCCGCATCCACCTGTCCGTCGTTGAAGAGCGCCACGAGGTTGGGGAAGAGCACATCGCCCAGGAGCACATCCTTTACGCTGTCGCCGTCCAGATCCAGCGCCGTCACGGTACTGCCCACATGGGCCCGTTCGGCGGTTTCTTCGGCAGGCTGGTGGTGTGCGGCCCGCAACTCGGCGGTGAGCCGTTCCACCAGGATGGGCATTTCCGGGTTGGGCACGTTGAACGAGCACGAATCGTCGATGGCCACCGTGTTGTTGTTGATGTTCTCGGTGAAATAGCCCCAGCATCGGTTTCGAACTTCGAATTCCAGGCTGTCGCATGTGCCGTAGAGTTCCATGCTCAGGTTCCGGTGATAGTCCAGGAAGGTGCCGCCGAAAATGCTGAAGCTCAAGATGTCCAGGTCCCCATCGTTGTCCATGTCCACGATGCTCGGCACATCGACCTGGGTGATGTAGAGGTTGGCTTCGGTGGGTTGGTAATTGCTGCGCACCAGGGTGTCCACGAGTTGGAAGGAAAGCGCCCCGCCGACGGAGGTGTTCTTGAACACACGGGCACCGCCCAGGCTGTAGCTCCAGA
>CAZFAW010000194.1:0-3414 GCA_964517015.1 uncultured Chryseobacterium sp. | reverse complement strand
CCGCCGACGGAGGTGTTCTTGAACACACGGGCACCGCCCAGGCTGTAGCTCCAGATATCGGGTTTGCCATCGCAGTTGTAGTCGCGCATCACCGCCCAGTCGTGCAACTCATTGAACGGGTACACATCGTTGTACTCCCGCGAGTACACGTAGTTCACCGAACCCGGGGGGGCCTCCTTCAGCAATATGATCACCTCGTTGCCCGAGCGATCGAATCCGAACAGGTCCAGGTCGTTGTCGTTGTCCACATCGATCGTGCTCCATTGGCTGAAGTTGATCCCTCCGGCCCACGGCAGCACAAGCTGGGAGCCCGCACGCGAGACAGGGACGGAAGGGTCATAGCTCAGGGTGAATTGGGCCGGGAGGGTCGCCGGAACCAGGAGGAGGAGCGCGAAAAGGGTTCTCATCGGATACAGGATGCGCCAGCGGGATGCATGGTTGCCTGAACGGTGCGCCGGCTGCACTGCGCAAAGCTATCGAGGGCATCCCGGCGGCCTCCGAAGGCCGCTTCTATATTTGCCGTCCTTTTCAACAACCCCCCCTCTGTAATGCAGAACCGTGGCGCCCTCTGGATCTTCACCATCCTGCTGGGCTTGGCCTGCCTCTGGCAGTTGTCGTTCTCCTTCATCACCGGCCGTTTCGAGCGCAAGGCCGTGCCGATCGTGCAGCAGCAGGTGGATTCCCTGTTCGATGTGCCTGCCAATGCGGGCCTGGACCGCGATTCCGCCTACCTGGCGTTCGAGAACAAGTACATGCGCAGCCATGGCGAGGACATCGCCTATCCGGTGTTCGGGTACACCTACCACGAATGCAAGGAGCGCGAGATGAACCTGGGCCTCGACCTGAAAGGGGGGATGGCCGTGACCCTGGAGGTGAGCATTCCTGAGCTGATCGAGAACCTGAGCGGCAACAGCGACAATCCCCAGTTCGTGCAGGCCATGGCCAATGCCCGGGCCCGTCGCGCCGCCAGCGACAAGGATTTCATTTCGCTCTTCCAGGAGGAATGGGACAAGCTGGGCGCGGAGAACAAGATGGCGGCCGTGTTCCATACCCAGGAGAACGAGAAGAAGTTCGACCGCGAGGCGAACAACTCAGAGATCGTGAGCAAACTGCGCGAGGAGGCCCAGGCTGCGATCAACAACACGGAGCGCATCATGCGCACCCGTATCGACAAGTTCGGCGTGAGCCAGCCCAGCATCCAGAAACAGCAGTTCAGCGGCCGTATCCAGATCGAACTGCCCGGGGTGAAGGACAAGGAGCGCGTGCGCAAGGTGCTCCAGAGCACGGCCAATCTCGAGTTCTGGGAGACCTATGACAATACGGAGGTCGGCCCGATCCTGGACAAGGTGAACACGCCGCTCAGCGCCTACCTCTATCCGGACCAGGCCACCGGCGACAGCGCTTCCACCGCCAGCGACAGCACCGCGACCACCTTCGAACACGCCCTTTCCACGGGCTTCACGGTGAAGGGCATGGCCAAGGGGGTCGAGAGCGGTTTGGTCGGCTTCCTCGAAAGCGACAAACCGGTCGACAAGACCACCTGGTTCAATTTCGATCGGGTCACGTTCCAGAGCGGTGGTGCCGCCATCGATGCGGCCATGTCGGATGAACAATTGAACAACCTGGCCGAGATCATGAAGGCCTACCCGGCGGTGCGCCTGAAGATCGGAGGCTATACCGACAGCACGGGCAAGGCCGAGAGCAACCAGAAGCTCTCCCAGGAACGTGCAGAGGCCGTGGTGGCCGAACTCGTGACGAAGGGCGTGACGGCGGACCGACTTGAGGCGGAAGGGTACGGGGCGCAACACCCGGTGGCAAGCAATGCGACCGAAGAAGGCCGCGCTAAGAACCGCCGCATGGCGTTGCGCGTGCTCTCCAAGGGCGATGGCTCCGAGAACGCACTGGCCAGCGACAGCGATGTCGTGGACTCCACCCTCGCCGAGGAGGAGCCCCTGGACACCGCTGAACTGCGCGCCGACGCCGAGAAAAAGTACCCCCTGGCCGTGAAGATGGCACCGGTGGTGAGCGCCCAACGCGGGTTTCTGAAGGGATCCGCCGTGGGCTATGCGCAGCTGGCCGATACGGCGGATGTGAACCGGTTGCTGGCCACCAGCATCGTGCGCAATGCACTGCCCGGCGATTGCAAGCTGCTCTGGAGCGCGAAGCCCCAGAACGGCGTGCTGACGCTGCACGCGATGCGCGTGCCCAAGGGCACCAACGGCAAGCCCAAACTGGACGGCAGCGCCATCATCGACGCCGGTCAGGATTTCGATATGAAGGGCGACGTGGAGGTGCGCATGCAGATGAACGCCGAAGGGGCCCAGATATGGAAGGTCATGACCGCCGACAACGTGGGCAAAGCCGTGGCGATCGTTCTGGACAACCTGGTCTACAGCGCACCCTTCGTGCAGAACGAGATCCCCAACGGGAACAGCAGCATCACCCTGGGCGGTGGTGATGTGAACAAGCAGATCCAGGAAGCGGAAGACCTGGCCAATATCCTGAAAGCCGGTGCACTGCCCGCCCCAGCTCGGATCCTGGACGAGACCGTGGTGGGACCCTCGCTCGGCGCCGACAACATCAGCAACGGTATCGCCTCCTTCATCATCTCCCTCTTGATGGTGATGCTGTTCATGATCGCGTACTACGGTGGCTCGGGCTGGATCGCGAACGTGGCCCTGCTGGCGAACGTGTTCGTGCTGCTGGGGTCGCTCGCCTCGCTGCAGGCCTCCCTCACACTGCCCGGCATCGCCGGTATCGTGCTCACCGTGGGTATGGCGGTGGATGCCAACGTGCTGATCAACGAACGCATACGGGAGGAACTGCGCCATGGCAAGATGCTCAAGAGCGCGGTGGACCTCGGTTACAAGCATGCCATGAGCGCCATCGTCGACGCGAACGTCACGCACTTCATCGCGGCGGTGATCCTGTACTACTTCGGGACCGGACCCATCAAGAGCTTCGGTACCACGCTGGCCATCGGTATCCTCACCTCCCTGTTCACGGCGATCTTCATCAGCCGCCTGATCATCACCCGCCGGTTGGACAAGGGCAAGACGCTCACCTTCTGGCGCCCGTGGAACAAGGACCTCTTCACCTCGACCCATGTGGATTTCATGGGCAAGAGGAAGTACTTCTACCTCTTCTCCGGCGCGTTGATCGCCGCGGGCATCATCAGCATCTTCACCCAGGGCTTCAACTACGGTGTGGACTTCGAAGGCGGTCGCACCTACGTGGTGAAATTCACCAACGAGGTGGATGTGGACCAGGTGCGCGAAGCGCTGGAGCCCGAGTTCTTCGCCAACGGCCGTCAGTTCACCGTGAACGTGAAGACCTATGGCGGCAAGGACCAGGTCAAGGAGACCACCAACTTCACGCCGGACAGCACCGGTACGGAGGGGCACCGGATCGTCG
>CAZFAW010000193.1:4951-5722 GCA_964517015.1 uncultured Chryseobacterium sp. | reverse complement strand
AGCCATTGCCCGCGATGGCCGCGGCGCCGTGCTCGGTGCGCAAGTGGTGAACGTGCGTTTCACGCTTCATGCAGGCGGTGCCGGAGGGCCCGTGGCGTACAGCGAGACCCATGCCGCCACGACCAACGCCTTCGGCCTCTTCTCCCTGGCCGTAGGGCAGGGGATCCCGGTCCAGGGCAGCTTCGCTTCGATCGCCTGGGGGATCGCGCCGCATTTCTTGCAGGTGGAATTGGACGCCGCGAACACCGGCAACTACACTGACATGGGCACCACGCAATTGCTCAGCGTGCCTTACGCTTTGCATGCCCGCACCACCGATTGCCCCACGGTGAGCCTCACTGGCGATACCCTCAAATACCCGAACGGCTGCCACATCATCGTTCCCGGGATCAGTGTGGCGAACCTCGGCTGCCTGGACCAGGACGACGATGGATACTTCGATCGACCCGGCTGTGGCCCGGTGGATTGCGACGACGCCAACGCCGCGTACGGTCCTGGTGCCAATGAAGTGTGCGACGGCATCGACAACGATTGCGATGGGCTCGTCGATGCGCTCGATCCCGGTCTGGTCTTGGTGTTCTGCGAGAACCAGGCAGGTGTATGCACAGGCGCGCTCAAAACGGCGAACATGTGCGTTGGCGGTGCCTGGCTCACATGCACGAACTTCACCTACTACGGTCACAACGCCAACTATCAGCCCGGGTCCGAGACGGCGTGCGATGGATTGGACAACGATTGCGACGGGCAGGCCGATGAAGATTGCGGTGGCGG
>CAZFAW010000193.1:0-4851 GCA_964517015.1 uncultured Chryseobacterium sp. | reverse complement strand
GATCTGCGGCGATGGCCTGGACAACGATTGCGACGGGCAGACCGATGAAGGCTGCGGCCCGCAGGAGATCTGCGACGGAACGGACAACGATGGCGATGGCCAGATCGACGAAGGGTTCAACCTGGGCCAGCCCTGCGGTTGCGGCGGCGAGATCATTTGCGACGGATCGGGCGGCAGCACATGCAGCCAGCCCGGTACGCCCGAGGTCTGCGGCGACGGCATCGACAACGATTGCAACGGCCTGGTGGACGATGGGTGCACCACCTGTGTGGACAGCGACGGCGACGGCTATACCAACTGCGACGGGGATTGCAACAACAACAACCCCGCGATCAATCCGGGCAGCAGCGAGTTGTGCGGCGATGGATTGGACAACGATTGCGACGGGCAGGCCGATGAAGATTGCGGTGGCGGATGCCCGGACAACGACGGGGACGGGTTCGGCATCTGCAACGGCGATTGCGACGACACGAACAACACGGTGAACCCGGGCCACGTGGAGATCTGCGGCGATGGCCTGGACAACGATTGCGACGGGCAGACCGATGAAGGCTGCTGATCACCGGTGTGCATTCACCGTGTGCGGTTTCTTTGTTGTCATGGAAGGTGCCCTCGGCTCGCACCCGGCGTAACGGGCTCACCTCACTTGCAGCTCCGTTCCCTCCGGCACCCAGTTCTGGCCGGTCACCTGTAGTTCCCCGCCGGGTACGAAGCCATGGACTTCCATGGTCCCGATCACGGTTCCCTGGCCATGGTATTTGGTACGGTACACCAGATCGCCCTGGGCGGATGGATCCACCAGGCTCCATTCCTGCGGGGCGTCCGGAAGCCCGAAAGGATGCTGCAGCACGCGGAAGAAGATGCCGCGTGCTGGATGTGCCCAGTGCAGCGTGCCGCGAGCCAGTCCCGCTGTCAGGGTATCCGGGTGGAACACGGTGCCGCTGGGCAGACCGTAGAAATCCCACGGCTCGCCGACACCGCTTCGTGTTATCAGCAGTTCGGTACCGGGGGCGGGAACGAGGCCACGCACGAAAAAGCCGCAGCGGTCGGTGCCGTGCCAGAACTCCTCCTGCCCGGTGAGGATCACCTCCGGGGCTTCATCGCCCACGAGGTCCACGGGTTCGTCGGGTGGAAGGCCGGGTGGCACCACCACCTGTGGCTCGACTTCATGATCGAACGAGAAGGGATCGTCCCTCTTCGGTACCGGAGGAAGGGGATCCCCGGCACGGCCGAAGTCCACGGGCACGGGCACCAGTTGACCCGGTGTAACGCCGATCCGGCCGCTGGGCAGTATGAACCACAGGGTGAACGCGGCCATGATGGGGCGTGGGCCTGCGGTGCTGCGCAGGATCATGGTCCCTTCGTACCTATCGCCGGTGCCGAACCAGCCGTCGGCTTCGGGCGCCAGCCCCGGACCGAAGGGGCGCTCCAGCAGGTCGAAGGTCACCGGTCCCGGGCACCAATGGATCTGTTGTGAACGGAACCGTGCGTCCAATGTGCCCGGGTTCATCGTGTCGCCGGTGGGCAGCGTGTACCACTCCTGGTGCTGGTGCGTGCGCCATTGCAACACAACGGTGCCTGGCAGGGTGCGCACACCACGCCGGTATCGGCCTTCGAGCCCAAGCTCCGCGTCGCCGGTGCTGTCCACGGTGCCTGTGATCAGCAGGTCCGGGACGCCATCGCCCGTCACGTCGATCGGCTCATCCGGCGGCACGCCTTCCACCAGGGGTTCGCCGGGCGATGATGCGTACTGTGCACCGGATCCAAGCGCGCATGCCCAGGCGATCGCGACCAGGACCAGGGTGCGGGTCGGCATCTTCATCGTTTGCGCAAGGATAGGTGCATCGTGCGCATGCCGGCATACCGTACACGCGGATCGGGGATCGGATCGAACTTCGTAGCCTCATGCGTGTACCACCAGCCGTGCGCATCCTTCCGGTCCTCGTGTTCCACATGTTCGCGTTGCAGGTTCCTGCCGCCAGGGCCACGGTGCACATCATGGGCCGCGTGGGCAACATCGGGCGCATCGGCCTGAAGATCGACCGCATCGCCATGAACGTGCAGGCCGTAGGCAATGGGATCGCACTCGGCACATGCATGCTGGCCTTGGCCTGCGGTACGGCCACCAGCGCCCAGCAAGACCGATGTGAGGACGTGCCCGTGTCGTTCGTCTCGTACGTCGCCCGCACCTTGTCGGACAGCACCGGCATGTTCGCGGAAGCCTATCCGCCGGTGACGCCCCTGACGTGCGAGCTGCTGGTCGTTCTTCAGGAGGAGCTCAAGAACGACAGCGCGCGCTACCACTTCGAGCGCTTCTCGCGCCGCTACTGGATCGAGGATCCGCACGCCAGGCGCACGCATGCGTACATCGAACGGCACCTGAGCTTCCCGCTGGCCATGGCCGCAACCGCGCATTGGTTCGCCGATACCCGCGTGGAGGGGTTGCACGAGCTGCAGGAGTACCGGCGCATGCGCCCGCTGGTGTGCACCACGCAGCAAGGCTACGCGCAGCTCCTTCGGCAGGACCGCGCCGCCGTGCGCTACCTGATCCGCGTGCTGGAAACCACGCCCTTGGGGATCAGCGGCAGCGAGAACGCCACGATCCATTCCACCTATATGCGTGCGGTGATGCGCACGCTGGACCTCTTCACGGGGCAGGCGCATGTGGGCAACGGACAAGGGCAGGTCTTCCTGGAGATGCCGGAGCGGTCGTTGCAACGGGCGATCAGCGACTGGTATGCATGGTTGGACGAATGAGGGCGCTCCTGTTCGCCATGCTTCTGCTTCCGTGCGTGGCCCGCGCGCAGGACGCTCAACGCTTCGAGCGCGCACTGCGCGGCCCGCAGGCAATGGATCGTTGGATGAAGAAGGAGATCCACCGACAGCGCAAGGGTCAGGTGATCACCACGCCTTCCACCAGCTACGTCGTGCACCGCGCCACCTTCGATGGCCTCGTGGCCTTCCTGCAACGCCAGCCCGGTGTGGAGAACGCAGCATGGGACCGGTGCACGAACAAGATCATGCTATGGCCCGGGCACAGCACCATCGGTGTGCGGGTGATGCTGGACGGTGCCGTGCACGAACGCTGTTACCGCGTGCAGGAGGGGATCCCCGGCACCCTCCGCCTCCCCGGCTGGCGCCCGCACGTGCGGCGCGATCGTGAGCACCTCAAATTCCTCGGTGCATCGGAATGCGAGGGCTTCGTGGAAGCCGAACGTGCGCGTTGCGCGGGACGATGAACCCGGCTCACCGTTGCACCACCACACGCACACGGGGCGCACGGCCCGCTTGAAGCAGGTAGAGGCCCGGTGCGAGCGTACCGGTCGGCAATGCGCCTGCGGCATCGAGCACGCCGGACCTTGTGCAATGCCCCGTGCCATCGAAAAGGCGATAGGGCGTGCCCGGCTGCATGCCGCCGATGCACAGGCGATCCGTGCACGGGTTCGGGAACATGACCGGCGCGGCGTTCGGATGCTCCGTGATCGAGACGAACGCGTTCTGCCGGTAAAGGGTGAACGGCAGCGGGTTGACATAACCGTGCATCATGCCGTAGTGCCCGATGGGCAGGGTCATGAGCGGACCGCTCACACCCTCGGCCCACCAGGTGTACAGGGTATCGTGGTGCTCCGTGGTGCCGAACAGCACGTTCACGTCCTCGTAGTCGAACACGGTGCGCACGCGCAGGGTATTGGCGATCGCGGCACCATCGGGCAGCAACACGGTGCCGTAACCGTCCACCAACGTGGTGGCCGTGCCGTTCTGGAAGTGGTCGTCGCTGCCGCTGGCATCCAGGAAGCGGCTGTGGATGATGTCCGTCCACGTGGTGGCGAAGGTCATGTCCGACAGCAAGAGGCGCTCGAAGCCGTAGTCGATGTAGCGTTGGAAGACGAGGTCGTCGCCGGTGGCCCAGGCCCCGTTGGGCTGCCCGCCCACGTAACGCACGGTGTCGGGAGCAACGAGGAAGAGGTATTCACTGATCGCGTTCACCGCCAGGTCGGTGATCGTGAGCAACACGTTGGCGGTGTCGTAATAGTCGCTGAAGTAGAGGTAGGAGGAAGGCGCGGCGGTGCATGCGATGGAATCCGTGGTGTAGTGCGGTGCGGTGTTCACCCACGTGAGGTCCACCAGGTAGTTGATCCCGTCGGCCGCCACCATCTCCGCCTGTTCGTCCGGTGGGATGTCGTAGGTGTCGCGGTGGTAGGATCCCCCTACCTGGAAGAACTCGGCCGGACCGATCACGGGTACCTGCGCAGCGGCATGGAGCCCGGGCAGGAACAACAGAAGGAACAGGTGCGGGCGCATGATGTTCGGCGGGCCAGGGGATCTACCGGTCGCCGGTCCGTGCTGCAAAGGACCGATGCCCAACATTGCTTCCCGCGCACAGGGTGACCGCTGGTTGGGATGGGAGCGGACGGGGAAGTCCCCGGAGCAACGGTTCGCATCGCTGGCCAGCACGGCGGTCCATCGCGCACAGCGGCTACATTCACCGCGATGCGGTGTGTGGCGATCCTTGCGGCCGTGATGGGCATGGCCGACGTGTGTGCGCGACCGCAAGGTCCGGGATCCGGCGCCATCGGCTTCGCGGATACGCTCCTGTTCAACGACAGCCTGCACTATGCCGGATTCGGCTACGAGGGCCCCGCGCCGCTCTTCGTGCAAGCGTGGTTCCCGGTGCGGGATCGGCCAGCGGCGCAGGCCCTCAGCCTGGCGCAGCTCCATGCACCGCAACTCAACGGACCGTTGCAGCGCGTGCATCAGGAGCTGGTGTTGCGCATGGACAGCGCATTCATCGAATTCGACCTGCGCTACGCCTTCAATAGCGATAGCGTGATCAGCTACGCGCCGTTCACC
>CAZFAW010000192.1:0-5723 GCA_964517015.1 uncultured Chryseobacterium sp. | reverse complement strand
GCAGCACGATGCCGGTGAATGGAAACCCCAGGTGCTCGGCCAGTGCAACAGCTGGTTGAAGGACGGTCTCCGCCCACGTGCCATGACGCGCGACCTGAACTGGGGCGTGCCCGTGCCGCTGCCCGCCGCCGAGGGCAAGGTGCTCTACGTGTGGCTCGATGCACCCATCGGGTACATCAGCGCCACCAAGCAGTGGGCACGGGACAACCGCACCGATTGGGAACGCTGGTGGAAGGACGATGCCACACGCCTCGTGCACTTCATCGGGAAGGACAACATCGTCTTCCATTGCATCATCTTCCCGATCCTGTTGAAGCTGCACGGCGGCTTCGTGCTGCCCCAGAACGTGCCGGCCAACGAATTCCTGAACCTCGAAGGGCAGAAGATCAGCACCAGCCGCAATTGGGCCGTGTGGCTGCACGAGTACCTGGAGCGCTGGCCCGGCCGCCAGGACGAACTGCGCTATTGCCTGGGCACGATCCTGCCCGAATACCGCGACAGCGAGTTCACCTGGAAGGATTTCCAGGAAAAGAACAACAACGAACTCGTGGCCATCCTCGGCAACTTCGTGCAGCGCGTGCTGGTGCTCTGCCACAAGTACTGCGATGGCAAGGTGCCGGCACCCACGGCTCCGTCGGTCGCACAAGCGGAGCAGGACACCGTGCTCTGGGCCGAGCTGAACGCATTGCCGTTGAAGGTGGCCGAGGAGGTGGACCGGTTCCGGTTCCGCGACGCGCTGGCCAGTGCCATGCAAATGGCGCGGTCGGGCAACAAATACCTCTCCGACAGCGAACCCTGGAAACTGGAGAAGACCGATCCGGAACGCGTGCGCACGATCCTTTACAACAGCCTGCGGATCACCGCCGGGCTCGGCGTGCTGCTCGATCCCTTCCTTCCGTTCACCGCGGCCAGGTTGCGTGCCGTGCTCGGGCTGGGCGCCCTGCGGTGGGACGATGCCTTGCGCGCCGACCTCCTGGTCCCGGGTATGCAACTGGGCAAGCCGGAACACCTCTTCAAGCCGATCGACGACGCGGCCATCGCCGCCGAAGTGGAACGCCTGCATGCCAACCGACCGATGGAACAACCCCCGATACCTGCGGCCGTACCGGCCGGGAAGGCGCGCATCGCCTTCGACGATCTTGCGAAGCTCGACCTGCGCGTGGGCACCATCGTAGAGGCCGAACGCGTGCCCAAGGCGGACAAGCTCCTGAAGCTCTCCATCGACATCGGTGAAGCCGTGCCGCGCACCGTGGTGAGCGGGATCGCGTTGCAGCATGCTCCGGAAAAGCTGATCGGGCAACAGGTGATCCTGGTGGCCAACCTGGAACCCCGCAAGATGCGCGGTGTGGAGAGCCAGGGCATGGTGCTCATGGCCGAGGACGGCAGTGGATCACTGGTGTTCGTACAGCCGAAGGAGGGCATGCCCCCCGGCAGCGAGGTCCGTTAGTGTTCCACGAGCAGTTTGGCCATCAAGGCCCGCACGTACACGTGCTCGCTCCACGTGCTGATCCGGTACACGCCCAGGCTCGTCAGATTGATCAGTTGGTCCAGATCGGCGGTCACGCCGAAGGCCACGCGTTTGCCCCGGCTGAAGACCATGGCCAGATGCGCCAGGTCCGGCAGGGCGGAAGGCACTTCGCGCGAGGCCTTGTACTCCTTCACCGCATCGCTCACGGTGCCCAGCTCATCGCCCTTCAAGGTGGTGTGCGGTGCGCCTTCCTGGTACAGGCGCCAGACCAGGCGGCCGGCCGAGCTTGCCGTCTGTTTGCCATCGGGCATCCATTGGAACACCAGCACGCTGTCGATCTGTTGGGCGACGGAGCGCACAGGTACGCCCAGCGCCGCCAGCATCAGGATCCGAAACCCACGTACGCACCGCATGGCCGGACACGAAGATCGCGGATCGACGCCGATCGGATGCCGGTGCTCCTGTTGAGAGCGGTCTGCAGCCGGGCGGGTTCACTCCAAGGCGAAACGCCCGATCGAACGACCCGCAGCCGGATCCAGGATCACCGAATACGTGCCGGCGGGCAGCTCGGCGCATGGCAGCTCGATCGTTCGGCCTTCGATGGCCATGCGGGTCGTGAACACTTCGCGCCCGGCTGCATCCAACATACGGACCGTGACGCGCTGACCGGTCGCGCATGCGACCTCTTCGGGCAGGAACAGGGTGCAACCCCTCGCATCGGCATGCACCAGCACCTTCGTGCCCGATTCGTCCGGGGCGCCGAGGCTCCTGGGCAAAAGGAACGGCGTGTTGAAGAAGGCCACGAATTTGCCGGCGTTGCCCGGGCCGACCGTGGCAGACGATTGGAAGGTGCCCGGTGTGGCGATATTGGAGGTGGAGGAGGTGATGCCGCCGATCGCGAAGTCAAGGCCATCCGTGGCCAGGGCGAACGCCGCGTCGTGATCGGCGCCACCATAGTACGTGCCCCACAGCCGGGCGCCCGAAGTGGTGAAGCAGTTCACGAAGGCATCCGTGGACCCGGCATAGGTGGGGTAGGTGGAGCCCGAAGTGGCGATGCCCGAGGCGCTGGAGGTGGAGCCGGCAACGTACACGCGGCCCAACGAACCTTCGGAGACCGCCGTGATCAAATCGCCACCGGGGCCGCCCAGGTAGGTGCCCCACTCGCGCGTTCCCACGTAGTCGAATTTCACCAGGAACGCATCGCCCGCACCGGCGAACGCCCCCTGGTGCGCACCCAGGCTGGCGATCATGGCGGTGGAAAAGGTCTCGCCGGCTACATACACCTTGCCCGTTCCCAACTCAGCGAAACAGGTGTTCGCTTCGTCGGCGCCGGGCCCGCCGTAATAGGTGCCCCACATTTTCTGGCCCAGGCCACTGTACTTCACCACGTACGCGTCCGACGGTACGGGCGATCCCGTGGTGTTCAGGCTCGTTTGGTGGGTGGATCCCAACGCAATGCCCGTGGTGGAGACCGTGGATCCACATAGAAAAAAGTAGGTGTTGTCGCAGCCGAGGCCCAGGCCGTTGTCGGAACCGCTGCCACCCAGGTAGGTTGCCCATTCCCGCACGCCGGTGGTGTAGAACTTGGCCAGGAAGGCATCGCCCGAACCGCCGTAGCTCACGTCCGCTCCGCCCGTGCTCGCGATCCCGGTGATCGACTTCGTCGTGCCGGCGATGGCGGGTTCCCCGGCACCATCGAGCACCACGGCATTGCCATGGTCCTCGCCGGTGCCCCCATAGTAAGTGCCCCATGCGCGCGTGCCGTTCGAATTGAATTTCGCCAGGAACGCGTCCGGTGCGGTGGACATGGCGGTCTGGTGCGCGCCCGTGGTGGCGATGCTTCCCGTGCTCCAGGTATCGCCGGTGAAGTAGATCACGCCGTTCGCATCCACGTCCACGGCGTTGCCGAAATCGGCTCCGCTTCCGCCGTAGTAGGTGGCCCAGACCCGCTGCCCGCTGCTGTTCAGTTCCACAAGGAGGGCATCGGTGCTCCCGGAAAGCACCTGGTCATGTGCTCCGGAGGAGGCCAGGCCGGTGATGGCCGCCGTACCGACGGCGATCGTGTTGCCGCTGGGGTCGATCGCCGTTCCGTTCAGGGAGCCGTGGTGATCGGCATTGCCATAGTAGGTGCCCCACTGCACCGTGGGGATCGGATCGATCACGAGATCCCCAGGCCATTCACCCGCGATCGGAGCGTCCTTCAGCGAGTAGGTGAACAGGCCCTCATCCAAGCGGACCAGGGAAACCGACGCGGTGGATCGCCGGTGGTTCGCCCGCCAATAGCTCACGGGCACGCGATCGTGCAACACGCCATCGTCCCAGGATACGCTCACGGCGTTCGTTCCTTCGTCCAGTACCGTTCGCGCGCCGCTGTATCGCAGTCGGATGCTCGACGGATCCCCGCCCGGGTGAACGATGAAGTCGTACTTCACGCCGTCCGCGTTCCCGGTGGTGCGGAATTCCAGGTCGATGGAAGGATAGATGCCACGGCACACCACACGGCCGTAGTGGTGCACGCCGGTCACCCCGTTCGCGCCGGTCGCCGTGGTGTAGTAGTTCAACACGTCCGGTGAAGGTGCGTAGGCTTCCCAGTGCGCGGCAGGGTCGCTGCCTTCGAGCTGGACATCGATGCGGTGGAGGCGCAGATCGCGTGCGTCCGCACGCGAACCGGCCGGATCCCCGGACATGGGCCCGATGGGATGCCATGTGTCATAGGAAAAGCCACCCGTACGCAGTTGCACGTTCAACCCGTCGCCCTGGAACAGGAACTGCACGGCAGGATTGGGAACGCCTTGCTGGTCCACGACCTGTCCCCTGTTCGGGATGAAGCCGGTCGGTAACAAGGCGGGTTGCGCGTCGCGTGCGTGTGCGTGAAGCATCAAGGTGGCCAGCACGAGCGTGGCGAACGGTCGGGGGATCGGATGGCGCATGGGGTCGGTGACTGTGCAGCGAAAGAACCCCTTGTCGTGGTCGCGCACCAGAAGGATCGATCCTACGGGGCCACGATCGATCCTGCGCGAACATCCGACTACAGGGTGAGCCGCACGCGCGTCCCGGTCGGCAACCCGTTGGCATCCGTAAGGTCCTCGGTCACGAAGCCGCCCTCGCTCTTCAGCCGTTCGGTGAGCAGGCCAAGGCGTTCTCCGGTGAGCTTCAAGCCCAGCGACGTACGACCGGGGATACCCGCGGCTGCCCTCCGGCCCACACCGTTGTCCTCAACGGTGCAGGTGATCGCGTTCCCGTTCGCCGCAAAGTGCACGAGCAATCGCTTCGCGCCTTGCTTTGGCGCCAATCCATGCCAGATGGCGTTCTCCACGAACGGTTGCACGAGCAAGGAGGGCACCAACGGCCCCTCCTGCAGCAGCGCCTTGTCGGCGGTGATGGTCCAGGAAAATCCGTCGCCCAGGCGCAGGTGTTCCAGCCGCACGTAGTCGTTCAGGAAGTCGATCTCCTCCTCCAGGGCGATCCGATCGCGCACGCTGTGCTCCAGTACGTTGCGCAGCAGGCGGGCGAACCCATCGAGGTAGTCGTCCGCGCGATCGTGCTCCCCTTTCAGCGAAAGCGCGCGAATGGCATTGAGGCAGTTGTGGATGAAGTGCGGGTCCATCTGCGTGCGCAACAGTTTCATGCGCAGCAGGCCGTTCACCTCCTCGATGCGTGCCTGCTTTTCGTGCAGACCGGCATTGAGGCCCTCCAGCTGTGCGGCGTGCGTGCGTTTCCGGCGGAGGTCGCGCACCACGAGCACCACGGCACCGGACGCCAGCACCGCCAGGGCCAGACTGCCATAGAGTTGGAGGTTCCGCACGCGCAGGTGGTCCGCCTTCTGCCGGTTCTCATTGTCCAGGCGAGCGATCTCCTCCTTGTTCAGGCGCGTTTCGAACTGCTTCTCCAGCGTGAGCATGCGTTCATCCGATGCTGCGGCGGCAAAGCTGTCCTTGAGCACCTCGAGGTCCAGCAGCAGCAAGTAGCCCCTGGCGCTGTCGCCGATCGCCGCATAGCTCTCGGCGAGGAAACCGGTGTTCTCGATGCGCAGGCTCAACTCCTTCACGTCTGCGTTGTTGATGGAATCGCTGCGCACGAATTCCGGGATGGCCTCGCGGAAGCGCCCGGCACTGAAGAGCGCGTAACCGCGCTGGTTGTGGTACATGCTGCGCATGTAGGGGTCGGCCGTCCGCACCTCTTCGCGCATGGCGTCCGAACGTGCCATGGCCGAATCGTAACGCTCCTCGTCGATGAACAGGTTCACCTGGTTCAT
>CAZFAW010000191.1:3728-5733 GCA_964517015.1 uncultured Chryseobacterium sp. | reverse complement strand
CGCAGCGATCCGCGGGATCGATCAGATCTGGCTCGTGAAGTAGCCGATGAAGATGCCGTCCACGCACTCCATGTCGTCGCTGGCGTAGTTCCAGAGGGTGCACTGGAAGGTGGCGCGCACCTTCAGCTTGTAGACCCCGGAACCATCGTCGTACGGCTCGGCATCGGTGATGGTGAAGTTGCTTTCCGCGGGTTGTGCCTGCACGTTGCTCTGGTACCAGCTCCAGGTATCGGTGTCGTCGATGATGATGGCGATCATCACGCCCGGAGTGCCGGGCAACTGGGAGAAGGAACGCGGGCCGGGCGCGAAGAAGTCGTCCATTTCGGCCGGGGTGGGTGAAGCCCCCGCCCAATCGAAGCCCCACAATTGCACCTGTGCCACATCGGGCACGCCACTGGCGTTGGAGAACTGCGACACCGCCGTACCGCCGCCGGAGGTGGTGAGGAAGGTGGAGTGCATGGAGGTGGCCGTGTAGATCACGTAGTCCACGTTGTCGCCGTCGCAGCTGAAGATCGGGTCGCTGCCGATGTCGATGTCGTCGGGGTCGACCGCCCCGGTGTTGGTGCCGCCGGTGCCACCCGTGCCGCCCGTGCCGCCGCTGCCCGGGGTGTTGCCGTTGATGTAGATGGGGTCGGCCTCCTCTTCCTTTTCGCACGATACGAAGGGAACGGCCATGGCCAATGCGAGCAGGATGGAGGGGAGCAGGGTGCGCATGCGGAAGGTGCTGGCGTCCGCAAGATAGCGGAGCCGCCCGAGCCATGACGTGAACCGCCCCCTTCGGGCTGCCTGGGGCCCGGTACATTCGCCGCCCATGCCCACCGCCGAGATCATCATCCAGGACCCGCAACGCCGCCTCCAGAAGGGCCATCCCTGGGTCTTCGGTTCGCAGGTGTTGCGTGTGCAGGGGGATCCGGCGCCCGGCGACATCGTGCGGGTGATCGACGCGAAGAAGGGACCGGTGGGCCAGGGCTACTACAACCCGGCCAGCCAGATCCGCGTGCGCATGCTTACGCGCAGCGTTGATGTGCCGATCGACGATGGCTTCTTCCGCGAGCGGATCCGACGGGCCTGGGACCTTCGCCAGCGCACCCTGCCCGATGCCACGAGCGTGCGTGTGGTCTTCGGCGAGAGCGATGGCCTGCCCGCGTTCATCGCCGACAAGTTCAACGATGTGCTGGTGCTCCAGACGCTTTCGCTGGGGATCGAGCGGTGGAAGGAGACGCTCGTGGAGACCCTCCGCGAGCTGATCGCGCCACGCGGCATCTACGAACGCAACGATGTGGCCGTGCGCGAGAAGGAAGGTCTCCAACAACACAAGGGCTTCATCGGCGACGCGTTCGACACCCGCCTGACGATCGAAGAGAACGACCTGAAGTTCTCCATTGATGTGGCCACCGGCCAGAAGACCGGTCACTTCCTAGATCAACGGCTGAACCACGCCGCCATGCGCATGATCAGCGATGGGTCAGAGGTGTTGGACTGCTTCACGCACACGGGTGGCTTCGCCCTGCATGCCGCCCGCTACGGTGCGAAGAGCGTGCTGGGGCTCGACATCTCGAAGGATGCGGTGGAACTTGCGAAGGCCAACGCGGCACTGAACGGCCTGGGCGATCGGTGCACGTTCGAAGCGCAGAACGTCTTCGACTTCCTGGCCGATGCGAGCCGGCAGGGCCGCCGGTGGGAGGTGATCGTGCTGGATCCGCCGGCCTTCGCGAAGAACCGCGCCAGCATCGATAACGCCGTACGCGGGTACAAGGAGATCAACCTGCGCGCCATCAAGTGCCTGCCTCCCGGCGGATTCCTCGTCACCTGTTCATGCTCCTTCCATATGGGCCCCGACCTGTTCCGCGAGACCGTTGCCAAGGCCGCCGTGGATGCGGGCCGGATCGTGCGCGAAGTGTACGCAGGCGCCCAACCCCCGGACCATCCGATCCTTTGGGGCGCGCCCGAGACCCACTACTTGAAGTGCCTGGTGTTGCAGGTGCTCTGATCGATCATCGGACCT
>CAZFAW010000191.1:0-3628 GCA_964517015.1 uncultured Chryseobacterium sp. | reverse complement strand
GGCCGCACCACCAGCATCGGTTGCAGGCAGAGCACCGCGTCCACCCCGGTTCGCTGCAGCAGGTCCAGGTTCAGGTGCATGCTGCGGAGGAATTGGCGCGACGCGATGGCGCGGTGTGCGGCGATCCGTTCTTCCGCGGTCGCGAAGTCGGTGACGAGGTCCACGTGTTCGCGCCGGGCCTGGGCGTCGTGCTGCAGCTGCCAGGCCACGATGGCTTTGAACAGGGCGCTGTAGCGTGCGAGCCAGTTGCACAGGTACGCGATGGCTCCCGCGAACGAAGGTTCCTGCAAGCGCTCCTTCCAGAACTGGAAGCGGAAGTCGTCCATGTAGCGCATGTCTGCATTGTTCGCGTAGTGATCGTTGGCGCCGTCCATGAAGAGCACCATGTCAGGATCGAGGTCGAGCAGTTCGCTTTGCAGGTAGGCGGTGTGTTGGAACACCTGGTAGCCGGTCACCGCCGCGTTGATCACCTCGAAGCGCAGGGTATCGTTGTCGGTGTTCAGCGTGCGCTCGAGCACGGCATCGATGGTCTCCGTGTCGCTCAGGTGCTTCACGGGGAAGGGCTTGGTGCTGCTGACGCCGTGCGCAGCGCTTCCGCCCAGGAGGAAGATGCGGTACACGCCCGCCGGCTTGGTGCGCTCCACCTCGGTGCGTCTGCGGAACCCCTGCCCATTGATGGTCATGCGATACGAACCGTCGGGCTGTGGGCCTTCGCGGTAACCGGGCACATGCTCGTACACCCGGTAGCTGTTGAACCGGAATTTTCGCTGGGTACCCTTGTCCAGCACCCGGGTCAGGTACCAGCGGCCCGCGAGTTCCAACGCGGTAAGGCAGACGATCGAAAGGAACAGGGGGCGGACCAGGCGGGCCCACCACCGCCGCCGGGTGACTTCGTGATCGCTCATGCGCGCGGTCCAAGGTAATCGGCGATCTTTCCTGCATGAGCGTGGCGCTGGATGCCCTGGTGCGCGAGGCGCGGCGCGCGCCCATGGCGCGGGCTGCGCTGCCTTTCATGACCGGTCTTGCGGTGTACCGCGCGCTGAGCCCGGATGTGACATGGGCTTGGGGCCTTGCCGCGGTCGTGGGCCTTGCCGCGACCATCGTGCTGCTGAGGCGGTACCGGTACGGTCGCCGAGCCTGGCGCGGCGCTCTCTTGGGCATGGCGTTCTTCACCTGCGGTGGGTTGTGGTGGACCCTTCGCGATCCGTTCCGCACGCAGGTGGAAGGGACCTTCGACCGGGACCGCCCGGCACTGCTCACCATCACCGAGGTGGGCGGGATCGGCGAACGCTCGGCGCGATACGAGGCCGTGGTGGAGGGGACGGACGCCGGGCCCTTGGTGCAGCGCCCACCGCGCGTGCTGGCCACCTTGATGCTCGATACCGCGCAAAGCGTTCCGCGCACCGGCGACCGCGTATGGATCCGTGCGACCCCGCACCGCATCGATCGGATCCCCGATCCCGGTGGGTTCGATCGGCGGGCCTACGCCGCCTCGCGCGGCATCGATCACGAAGTGTTCGTTCCCAGCGGCCAGTGGCACCTGGCCGCGCATGCTTTCCACTGGACGGACCTGTTCGTGCAGGCCCGGCAGCGCATCGCGGACTGGCTCGAGGCCAGCGGACTGCCGAAGCCGGAGCGAGCCCTGGCCAAGGCGCTGCTGATCGGCGTGCGCGATGAACTGGACCAGGACCAGAAACAAGGTTTCGTGCGCAGCGGTACCATGCACGTGCTGGCAGTGAGCGGGGCGCACGTGGGGTTGATCTGGGCGGTGCTCAACTTCATGCTGGCCTGGTGGGGCAAGCACAAATGGCCGCGCCTCGCACGCGGGTTGGTGATCCTGCTCGCGTTGTGGGCCTATGCCGGTCTCACCGGTGCCGAACCGTCCGTGCTTCGAGCCACGGTCATGTGCAGTCTGTTCACCATCGGCGGCATGGTGTTGCGGGCCAGCGCGCACTTGAACAGCCTCTTCGCCGCTTCGCTCGTGTTGTTGCTCTGGGATCCGCTCATGCTCTGGCAACTGAGCTTCCAACTCTCCTTCCTCGCCGTGCTCGGGATCATCCTTTTCTACAAGCCCTTGCTGCATTTGTGGGAACCGCCCAACTGGATCCTCCATCACCTCTGGTCCGCGGTGGCGGTGAGCCTCGCGGCCCAGATCACCACCACGCCGCTCAGCATGTTCGTGTTCCGGTCGTTCCCGGTCTGGTTCCTGCCCGCGAACGTGGTGGTGGTGGGTGTGGTCACCCTCGCGGTCTACGGCTGCGCTTTGTTGCTCGCGTTGCACAAGGTGCCCCTGATCGGCGCGGGCCTGGCCTGGTGCATGACCCGGTTGTTGCTGTTCCTGGGAAAGAGCACCGCGTTCTTCGGCCAATTGCCGTGGGCGTATCCCGGTGTGCGGATGGGCGCCCTGCAGGCCGTTCTGCTTTTCGCGTTCCTCCTGGTGTTGGCCGCGTGGGTCCTTTGGCGTGGGAGGGTGTTGCGTTGGACTTCCGCAGTGTTACTGCTCGCGTTCTTGTGGGAATGGGCTGCGAACGCGCGTGAACTGGATCGTACCGTGCGGTTCGCAGTGCACGATCGCACCGGGAGTTCCATGGTTTCGCTCCAGGCCGGGCGCGCGCTCTATGTGTTCGCACCCGACAGCCTGTTGAACGACCCCTGGACCGCACGCGGGATCGCATCGCAGGAACGGGCCCTGGGCGCCGATCGGACCATGTGGGTGCGACCGGATCGCCGGCAGGCATCCTTGGCGGAGGTCGGCCCGGCCTTGGTAGGGGAAGGGTTCGTGGCGATGCCCGGGCTGCGCGTGCGGTTCTGCGGACCGTACAGCGCCGTTTCCAATACCGTGACGCCCGTGGATGTCCTGGTGCTCGATGGTCCGGGGCACTACGACCTGGACGCCGTGCTTGCCACCACCCCGCCGCGGAAGGCCGTTGTGCTCACGGGCGTGATCGATCGTCGCGAACGGAACCGGCTGCGCGTACGTTGCGCCGAACGCGGCATTGCCTGTCACGATGTGGCACGAAGCGGGGCCTACCTGATCCAGACCCGGTTGCGCGATGCTGGTTGATCGCTGGAAATGGAAAAGGGTCCGAGATGCCGCCCTCGGCGCGCTGTCGGAAGGCGGCATCCATCGCAATACGGTGGACGGACTTCCGATCTGCTGGGTGAAGCAGGACGGCAGGCTCCATGCCCTGGTGGATCGATGCCCCCATCAGGGTGCGGCGCTGAGCCACGGGTGGTGCGCGGACGGACTGCTGGTATGCCCGATCCATCGCTACCGGTTCGATCCTGCCACGGGCCGCGGCCTGGATGGAGAGGGAGAACGTGCGGAGGTCCTGCCCGTGGATGTCCGGCCCGATGGGGTGTACCTGGGCCGCCAGACCGTGGGACTGCGGCTTTTCGGGCTGGACATCTTTTGATCCGGAAAGGCGTGCAATGATCGGGGGCGTGGCGCCGTTCATGAGCAAGAATGCTCCACCCAACCACCTTGCATGAGAAATAAGACTCTACCCCGCAACGCTTCCAGACCCATCCGCCAACGCCACGACCAGAGAGTACCCGGAGGTCCTCGCGCATCGACGCTGAAGACCATCCTGGATTACTCGAAGGCGCTTACCGTGGTCCATGCGCC
>CAZFAW010000190.1:0-5752 GCA_964517015.1 uncultured Chryseobacterium sp. | reverse complement strand
CCCTGCTCCAGCGCCTCGTCCCATGCGCCGTTGAAGGCGGTGAGCACGGTGCCGTTGCCTTCGCCGGGGTCGCTGTCGAAGAAGAACTCGCCCTGCTGCACATGCACGTCGCGCAGGGAAAGCGCGGGACCCACGTGCACGATGCTGCGGTAGGTGGCGCTCCAGGTGTTGTCCGCGCCGCGCACCCGCACGCCGAGCACGTTGTCGCCGAGCGTCGCCCCGTTCGAGGCGATGTCCGCCTGTTCCAGTGCGTTGTCGAAGGCGCCATCGAAGGCGAGCATGGGCAGGCCGGCACCCTCGCCCGGATCCGTTCCCCAGAAGTACTCCGCGGCTTGCACGGCCACAGCGCGCACCGGTATGTTCGGTGATACATGCAGCACGGTCTTGTATTCGTTGCTCCAAGGCCCATCGGCCGCTCTCATACGCACGTAGAGCAGATGATCGCCAACCGCAGGGGATGTGACACTGGCGATTCCGCTTTCCAACGCTGCGTTCCAATCACCATCGAAGGCCAACAAGGGTGTACCATTCCCTTCGCCGGGATCGTTGTCGAAGAAGACCTCTCCCTGTTGCACGCGGATGTCCCGCGCGGTGATCGCCGTGTTCACTTGCACTACCTGCGTGAACAAAGCGCTCCATGCGCCGTCGGAACCTTTCACCCGAACGAAGAGGCGGTGTGCACCGGGTGTGATGCTGTTGTCCGAACCGACGGCTTGCTCCAATGCGCTGTTGAAGTCCCCATCGAAGGCGATCAACGCCGAGGCGCTTCCCTGACCGGGATCATTGTCCCAGAAGTACTCGCCTTGCTGCACCTGGACTTGTCGCGCGGTGATCGGGGCGTTCACGTGTAGCGCTGCGCGGAACACATTGCTCCAATAACCGCTCGCGCCTTTCACACGCACGCTGATCACCTGGTCGCCGACCGCAGTATTGGATACGGTGCCGATGATCTGTTCCAAAGCCTGGTCCCACTGGCCATCGGTCACTTGCATGGCGGTGCCCAGCCCTTCACCGGGATCGTTGCCGATGAACCATTCCGCCTGCGCGACACGCGGGGTCTGTGCATGGGCTACCATGCACGCGGCAAGGGCCATACCGACAAGGAGCGCGCGAAGCATGGTACAGCTCAGCGATCGAAGCCCGTGACCGAGATGTTAACCGGTTCGCCCTGCGCCACCACGCGCGGCGCTTGCATGAAGCCCACCACAGCGCTGCCCATGGGCGTGGTGAAGTTCTCTCGGCTATGGCTGCCGCCGTAGCAGCCCACATCGTTCACAGTAAGGTCGAGGTCCAAGTAGCGCGGGTCGGGATCGCCGGCGTCGATCAGGGGGGAGCCACCAACCGGCTGCCCAGTGCTCGTATTGATCGCAGCATCCGCGGTGGTCAGATTGTTCGATGTACCACCTGATCGGTTCGGCCAATCGATGAGGGCTCCCGTCTGCCCGATCGTGGCGTTGTTACGCACGTCCACCGAAATGCCGGATGATGTTCCGTTGATCGTAGCGGATGCAGATGAGCCAAGAAAACGACGAAAGATGTTATTGCAGATGGAAGAGTTCGTTTGACCGAAGGGCGGCGTTCCGTCGACCTGGATGAACTTCGAGCTCGAACCCCACACATTGACATAGTTATTGTCTATCTGGAAAGGAACACTTGCCGTAACATGGATGGAATAGGCCGAGTTCGTACTATAACCTGGAGTATAAGCCAGTTCGTTACCAACGATCCTCACGGGGTCGGTCAACGTGGTTGTTCCATAGACGTTGACGGCTGACTGGGTGGTGGCGATGAACCCGCCGATCACGCAGCCATACGCCGACCCGCTGCGGAGAATGATCCCGGTAGGAATGGAATCCCTGTAAAGCTCGATGTGATGCTTCCCGCTGGGATCCGCGTTGTATCCATCCACTCCATTGAAGTACGAGTCGATGAGCACCACGTCCAACCTCGCGGTACCACCGTAGGTGCTGAAGTACCCGGCGTGGATGCCGGAGATCACCACCCGTCTTGGTGCATCGCCACCTGCTACCCGCACCGAGCCGTTCAAGAAGTAACGCGCGCCCTCCACCGCCGGTAGGAGGAAAAGGTCCTTGTCCAACTGTACATCGCCGGTATAGGTACCCGGCTCCACCAATATCCGATCCCCATCACTGCTCGCTGCGATGGCGCTGCTGATGGTGTTGTAGGTGCCGCTCGCGCTCACCACGCGATCGGTGGCGTGCGCGCTTGCGGCGAGCGCGAACGCGAGAATGAACTGTGCTGTCCTTTTCATGGACCGTCTTGCTTATTGAATGATCAATCGTTCGTTTATGGTGCGCATTCCATCTGTGCAGCGCACCACATAGGCACCTTGCGGTAGATAGGAGGCGTCCACGTGCATGCTGCCGTTCCCCGCGTTCGATGTTGTGCTGCCGACCGTTCTACCGGCGGCATCGATCACCTCCACCTGCATCGCCTTCGAGCTGTTCTTCAGGCGGATCGTGAAGACGCCGTCGCTCGGGTTCGGATAGATACCGTTCACATCGGCGCCCTCCTCCTCATCCACACCGACCCCGCTGCCCAAGCCTTCCACCACGCAGAGGTCGTAGCCGGGTTCCTCAAACGCGTAAGTGTGCGAAAAGTCGTAGACACGGAAGTAGTAGGTGTTGCCTACGGAGAGACCGGTGGCGACCAGATCGTCCGCAACGCCCTCGCCGCCCACATCCGCACATCCGATCGAGTTGAGCGAGGTACACGTACCCGAGAAGAGTTCCAGTACGATGTCCATCGACCCAGCGGGTGCTCCACCGATCGTCATGTCGGCGGCAGTGGCCGTGAAGCTGTACCAGACGTCGTCGTTGGCGGTGCCGGTGAACGTCCCGCAGGTCACCGCCTCGAGCGACTGTGTTGCGCAGGTGTTGGTGAAGAACGTCGGTTGGCAGCTTGCCTGGGCTACGAGCGGAATGGCCCCTGCGCACTCATCATTGGGGGCTTGATCGGTCCCGCAGGTCGTTGCCGAAACATTCAGTGTGTAGACCCCGAAGGCCGAGGGTCCTTGCACCACGGGGTAGTAGTACGTCCCCGCTGGAAGATCCGAAAAACAGAGTGTGAAGTTCTGATCACCACAAGCCGTGCTATCGTAGGACCCCACGAAGGTGCCGGCGCCGACGCTCCATGGGCAGGAATCGTAGAGCAATGTCCAGAAGCCGTACCACGCCGGGGTCGTACCGCAATAGCTGATCTTCACATCGGCGCAATCGCTGAGGACAAAGGCTTCCCAAGTGGACGGCGTGCCCAGGGCCTCGCTATCGGTGGCGCCGGTGTTATCACCGGTGAAGCTCACGGTGGCACCGACGGCGAGGGGTGCCGGGGTCACATTGGTGCACAGATCGTTCGCGGGAGGCGCCGCACCTGCAACGGGGGTGCTCACGCAAAGCGTGAAATCACCGCCAACCCCATAGTCCAGGTTCGAATAGACGCGCAGCCAGTAGTCCGTGCTCGTTTGCACCTCGATGTGGACCGGAGTGCTCGGCACCACCTGACAATAGAGTTGCGTTCCGCCGCATGCATCGTACAACACGAAGGCCCAGTCCGTCATTCCGGCGCCGGGTGCAAGGGTGATGGCCACGGAATCCTCCGGCCCGCTGTTGAAGGTGTACCACACATCGAGATAGGTGCCGCTATCGTCGCAGATGGGCACGATGGGGCCATCCTGCGTGGCATCGGCGTTGTTGGCGGTGATCGGCGAAGTGCAATCGGCCGTGACGATGATCGCCTGCGCATTGGCGCAATCATCGTTCGCTGGAGCGCTGCCCCTGGCTTCATGCTGCAACACATGCTGCGGGGACCTGCCCGGCGCGGTGTGGCCGATCCAAGCACCACGTTGCTGGGCGTTGACATGCAAAGCGAGGAGCAGGGCGACGATAATGAGTACGAAGTGTTTCATGGCATCGGTGATGGTCGGTGCTTCAATGAGGCAAACGTTCGACGATCGCGAGGGTCGCGAAACCCCATAAGGGTGGGGGCGCTTACTGCTTCACGATGGGGTGCTGCACGTTGCGTTCCGCGCGTTCGATGCGCAAGAGGTACATGCCTGAGGGGAGCGAACGGAGATCCACGCTCCATGCGGCCGAAGACGTACGGATCACCGCGAGGGTGCGACCGGTCATGTCGAGAAGGGTGCACCGGGTCGGCGCTGGTACCCCATCGAGCAGGACGTTCACCGCGTCCTGTGCCGGGTTCGGCCATACGCTCAGCCCATCGACGGGATGTTCCTCCATGCCCGCCACGCCGAGCAATTGCACCGCGGCGGCATAGGCGTTCACCTTGCCCATGCCCCAGGTATCGCTCCCCTCCGGTGGGATCACGCCGGTATGCGTGTCTGTGCGCGCAGTGGCCATGAGCACCTCTTTGATCTCTTGGGGCGTGGCCAATGGCGCCGCTTCCAGGATCAGGGCCACGATCCCGGTGACCGCTGGCGAAGCCATGCTGGTGCCCGACTCGCGTGCGAACGGATACGTATGACCCGCGAAGTCGACCGTTGTGATGGCTGTGTACGGAACGTCAGTAAGCGAATTGATGGAGGAACCGACGCTCACACCCGGCGCGCAGATCTCCGGCTTCAGGCGCCCATCGATCGTGGGCCCTCTGCTGGAAAAATTCGCACGGGATCCACCCACCCATGAACCACCTCCGGTCTGGTACTCGCTCGAATAGGCTCCAACGGCGATCACACTGTTGGCGCAGGTGGGCTCTCCGATGGAGAAGGCGTCGTCGCCTGCCGTCCATCCGGTGGCGGGCGCCTGCAGCTCCAATCCTCCGCCCGCCACGTCGTGCACGTACAACGCATCGTTCCACGCATGCACCAAGCCGTCTGCAGCGGTGAATTGAAGCATGACCTTCCGGCCGCTCGGAGGCTCGGTGAGCGCGAAGCGCATCATGGGGCGACCGTTCAGCGGATGCGCCATCTCCGAGGCGAAGGTGAAACGCGTGGAATCCGCTCCCACGACGAGCACCGAATCCACGGGGGGAGGCGGGGTGGAGGTCGCATACCACGGCGTGCTCGACAGCACGTTGTTCGCGTTGTCGGTGATCGCCACGCGCGCGGTGAACGCCTGGCCTGCTTCGCCCCAGAGCAGGAGCTGCTGGCCGAAGGTCCATGCATCCGGAGGGCCGTAGGTCTGCCCGAACGTCTTTGCGCGCGTGCGCACCGTGTCGCCCGCGAACGTGTGTGCGATGTGGAACGGTGCTCCGCCATCGTTGCCTCCGGCGGCCACGAACACCACGCCTTGGTCGCTCAACTGGTCGATCGCCTGCGTCCAGAGCGAGGTACCATCGAGGTTGCCGTCGTGCCGGCCGAAACTCATGTTGATCACCAGTCGCTTGCCTTCGGCCTGTGCGATGTCGCGCATCCAGGCGAAGCCATCGAGCATGGCGCTCTGATCCAGCTCCGTGCTCACGAAGAGGAACTGCGCATCGAACGCGATCCCGCGATAGGGTGTTCCGGCGCCGCCACCGCCAGCGATACCGGCCACATGCGTGCCGTGCAGGTCTCGATAACCCCAGGAGCCTACGGTATCGCTCTGTTGGGCGATCAGGTCCGCCGCGTCCAGGTGAACGGTCCCGTAAGCATACCCCGCCGGAGGTGGTCCGCTGTGCTTGCTCTGGTCCCAGGCCGCGAAGATGCGCGTGGCCACCAGCGCTGTATCGTAGAACATGGGGTGCGCATACTCGAAGCCCCAATCGGTCACACCGATGAACACATCGCGGCCGG
>CAZFAW010000189.1:0-5795 GCA_964517015.1 uncultured Chryseobacterium sp. | reverse complement strand
GTACTGCCGCCGTGGTACCGCACGTGGTGGGCGTACGCGGCGTTCTTGCTCACCGTTGTGGCGATCGTGCTCCTGTACATCCGCGTCCGGCTCTCCGCCTTGCGCCGCCAGAAGGAACGGCTGGAGCGCACCGTGGCCGAACGCACCGAAGAGCTGCGCCACCAGAAGGACGAGGCCGACCGCCAACGCGACCGCGCGGAGTTCAGCGAGAAAGCCAAGGAGCGATTCCTGGCCAACGTGAGCCACGAGATCCGCACGCCCATGAACGCGATCATGGGCATGAGCGACATCCTGCGCAATCGACCCCACGCGCCGGAGCAGGAGAAATACCTCCACGCGATCGCGCAGAGCAGCGAGAACCTGCTGGTGATCATCAACGACATCCTCGACCTGAGCAAGATCGACGCAGGCCGGATCGAGCTCGAATCAGTGCCCTTCGCGCCGCGGGAGGTGCTGGGCAACGTGAAGGACGTGCTGCAACTGAAGGCGGACGAGAAAGGCCTGGCCCTGGCGTTGACCGTGGCACCCTCCGTACCCGAACGGCTGGTTGGCGACCCGACACGCCTCAACCAGATCGTGATGAACCTCTGCGGCAACGCGATCAAGGTCACCGAGCAGGGCGGCGTGCGGAGCGAGGCGCACCGCGAGGCGAGCGACGACCGGACCTGGCGCGCGAGCGAGGTGATCGACAGCGGCATCGGCATTCCCGAAGACCGGCTGGAAAAGATCTTCGAGGAGTTCACCCAGGCCTACAGCGACACCACGCGCAAATACGGGGGCACCGGTCTCGGCCTCACGATCAGCCGGCGGCTGGCGCAGCTGCAGGGCGGATCGCTCACCGTGCGGAGCGAGCGCGACAAGGGAAGCACGTTCACGGTGCGGATCCCCTACGGCCTGGCCTGATCCACGGAGCGGCCGCACACCGCGACCCCGCATCGCGCACGGCGACACCCTTACTTTCGCCGCCCATGGAACGCACGCTCACCCAATACGATGCGGTGGTACGGGAGTGCCTGGACCTCTTCGGCAAGAAGGCCCACGACTACGGCACGGCCTGGCGCATCCTGCGGGTGAGTTCCCTCACCGATCAGATCATGATCAAGGCCCAGCGGATCCGCACGCTCCAGGAGAAGGGCGAGAGCAAGGTGGGCGAGGGGGTGCGGCCGGAGTTGATCGGCATCGTGAACTACGCCGCCATGGCCCTGGTGCAGTTGGAACTGGGCGTGGTGGACCGGCCGGACATGGATGCCGACAGCGCGATGGCACGGATGCGGGCGAAGCTCGACGCGGCGCGCGCGCTCATGCGCGCCAAGAACCACGATTACGGCGAGGCATGGCGCGGCATGCGCGTCAGTTCACAGGTCGACCTGATCCTCATGAAGCTCCTTCGTATCAAGCAGATCGAGGACAACCGCGGCAGCACCCTGGTGAGCGAGGGCATCGATGCCAATTTCTTGGACATCGTGAACTACGCAGTGTTCGCCCTGATCCTGCTGGGCGATGGGTCGGGCACACCGGCTTGATCACACGCGGAAGTCGATCCGCTGCACCAGGTTGGACCCATCGTAGGCGCGAATGCTGTAGTTCCCGCGCTTCCATCCTTTGATGGTCAGGGCCACGTCCATGGAATACCGGCCCGGGCCCAGGTGCCGGTCGCGCCCCAGCAGCGAGAGGGTGCGTCCCTGTTCGTCCACGGCGGCGATGGTGATCACGCCGTGGTTCGCGAGCGCGAAGTCGATGCGGCCCGAGATGCGCGTGGGCACGTTGCTGAAGTGCGCATCGTCGCGCGTGTCGTCGTAGCTCACCGTGTACCAGGGGATCGGTTGCCCCGTGAGCTCCGACACCTTGCGGCGCAAGGGTCCGATCGCCGTCATATCGTCCGCGCGGATGGACCCGATCGGTCGCGCACCGGTCACCGTCCACACGGCGAACAGTACGGCATCGTCCGGGTACGCACCTTGCTCCACGAATTCGGCCAGTGCCGTGAGCTTCTCCTCCGCCTGGTGGCCCGCGCTGAACAGTGCGCCCTCGCTCGGTCCGCGATCATCGGCTTCCACGCAGAACGCGCGGCACAGTACCGTGGCCGTTCCGCCCGGCGCGATCCGCAGCGGCTCGGCGCGCACCAGCATCAGGTCCTGCACGCCGGGATCCGTGGCCTGCATCACCCAGCCGGCAGGGATCACGCTGGTTGCGCCTGCGCCCGACAGGTCGCGCACCTGCACGCGGATGCTCTCGCCCATGTGCCTTCCCGCACCGGTACCGTTCACGGCGAGGGTCCCGTTGGCCACGCGTTCGGCGAACGAGGCTTGCGGGGCATGGGCGCGGAGGGGGCCGGCCAGGCAGCAGAGCAGGGAAGCGAGCGCAAGGGGGCGAAGGGCGTTCATGTGCGTGGGGTGTTCAGGAGGTGAACGCCGGCCCCGCCGTGATCAGTGCGCATCGGCGTCGCGAAAGCGCGCGGGCCTTGCCTGCTCGAAGGTCCACTCCGGTGTGCGCAACGGTCCACCGGCGGGCAGGGCGAACCAGGGGCCCAGGGAGGGATCGGCCGTGTTGCGCAGCACATGGATCTCCTGCGCGGGCATGTAGCTCTGGGCCAGCATCAGGTAGGTGCGGCCTTCCGGATCACGGGCGAGGTCCACCACGATCACCGCGTGTCCCGGGCTTCCTCCGTCGACGAACACGTCGCCGATGCGCAGGTCCTCCGCCGCCACGGGCTGCAGGTCCCGCTCCAACGAGAGCGTGCCCGCGTAGGTGAACACGATGGTGAGGAAGCGCATGAGTTCTGTATGCGAGGCATCGGGCTCCGCCCTGCGCAACCACCGGCACCGGTCGCCTTCCACGGCGATGCGTTCGCCGGCCCGCCAGCGTTGCCATTCGGCCAGGAAGCCGTTGGTGAAGTGGAACGCGATGGCGTCCTGCCTCCCGGTGGCGAAGAGGTGCTCGGCGTGCAGCCGCATCACGGCATCGGCGCACTGTTGCAGGTCGCGATCGCCCACGCTCAGGTCGATCACCGCGGCGTGCACCTGCTGGTTCGCCTTCAACCGGCCATCGTACAGGTGCACCGGCCAGCCCTCGGGCTTCAGGGGCAATGCGCGCAACCAGGCCCCGAACGAACCGGGTTCGGCGGCCACGCGCTGGCAGCGGGGCGGGGGATCGAAGCGCGTGGCCACGGTAGCCGGGCCGTTCCCGTGCGGGATCCCCGCACCCAGAAGGCCCAGTGCGGTGAGAGCGATCGAGCGGTGCACGCGTTCCCCAACGGCACGCGTGCGGCGGTAATTGTGCGGATCAGGCCTTCGCGCCTTCGGTCTTGCGCGCAGCGGAGTTCACGGGCGGCAGGTAGCCGAACAGCCGGTTGTCCTTGATCATGTTGTCCACGTACGGCGGAACCAGTTTCTCCCAGCCTTCTTCGCCGCTGCGGATCATGCGCAGCACCTCCTTGCTGAAGATGGGCAGCACCTCCGGGTCGAACGTCTCGATGTCGACCATGCGCTTGTTCGAGATCACGTAATCGAACAGCGGGCGCAGGCGGGGATGCACCGGCATGTTCATCATGGTCATCACCGGGTCGGTCTTCTTCGCCTGGGCGGGGTACACATAGATCTTCAGGTCCCTGTGCAGCATGATGCCGAAGGCTTCCAGGATGCCGCCGTTCAGTTCGCGGTAGTACTTCTCGTCGAACACCTCCACCAGGTTCGTTACGCCCATGATCAGGCCCATGCGCGCCTTGGTGTACCGGCTGAAGTACTCCACCAGCTTGTAATATTCCTGGTAGTTGCTGATCAGCACCGTCTGGCCCAGGCTGCACAGGATGTCCGCGCGGTCTATGAAGTCCTTCTCGTCCACGTCGCCCGTGTCCGATTGCAGGTTGTTCAACGTGATCTCGAAGAGCACCTGCAGGTTGTTGCGGTCCACGCGCTGCTCCTTGATGAACAGGTTGTACCCGTTCATGATCATGTCGATGTTCACCTTGGTCACGGGGCGGAAGCTGCCGCGGATGGCCAGGATGTTCTTCTTGTACAGGGCTTCGCTGGCCTGCAGGTTCTGCCCGTCGGGGCCGAAGATCACCGCGTCGGTGTACCCGCGTTTCACCAGCAGCAGGCTCAGCAGGCGGTTGTCCACCTGCTGGAACTCGGGCCCGTTCATCTGGATCATGTCCACTTCCACCACGTGGCGGCTCACGTTGTCGTAGAGCGCCGTGAGGATCTCCATGGGGTCGTTGTGGTGCATGGTGCACCCGAACAGCAGGTTCACGCCCATGATGCCCACGCTCTCCTGCTGCAGGCTGATGTCCGGATCGTGCAGGCGGATGTGGATGATCACATCGTTGGTGGGGCGGTCGGGCGCCGTCTGGAAGCGCACCCCGATCCAGCCGTGCCCGCTGTGCGGCTTCTCGTAGGTGCTGGTGGCCACCGTGTTGGCGAACGTGAAGAATTTCTTGGTGGGGTGGTCCGTGCGGCTCAGGCGGTCCACGATCAAGCCGTACTCATGGCTCAGCATGTTCTTCAACCGGCTTTCGCACACGAAGCGGTTGTTGGGCTCCTTGCCGTAGATGGCATTGCTGAAGTCCTTGTCGTAGGCGCTCATCGCCTTGGCGATGGTCTGGCTGGCGCCGCCCGCCCGGAAGAAGTGCCGCACCGTTTCCTGCCCCACACCGATCTCCGCGAACGTACCGTACAGGTCCGTATCCAGGTTGATCCGGCGTGCTTTCTGGTGGGGACTTAGCGGTACGCGTTGCTGGTCGGCGTTGCGAAGCATCGGGAAGGACCGGTGCGGGACCGGCGACCACAAAGGTACGGGAACGGCCGACGGGAAAGGCCCATCGCACCGGCCGGACCGGGCAAGGGCACCGATGGAACGGGAGGTGTCGCGCCGAAGCGGGATCTTTGCGCGCCATACCCGCCCATGGACCCCCGACTCACCGCCTTCCAACGCCTGCTCGACATCATGGACGAACTGCGGGAGAAGTGCCCGTGGGACCGCAAGCAAACGTTGGAGACCCTGCGCCCCCTCACCATCGAGGAGACCTATGAGCTGGGCGATGCGATCCTGGCGGGCGACCTGCCCGAGGTGAAGAAGGAACTCGGCGACCTGCTGCTGCACGTGGTGTTCTACGCCCGGATCGGGAAGGAGAAGGGGGCCTTCGACATCACCGATGTACTGAACGCGATCTGCGACAAACTGATCGCCCGGCACCCGCACATTTACGGCGATGTGAAGGTGGCCGACGAGGAGGAGGTGAAGGCGAACTGGGAGAAGATCAAACTGGCCGAGAGCAAGGGCGAGAAGAGCGTGCTCGATGGCGTGCCACGCGGACTGCCCAGCATGGTGAAGGCGATCCGGATCCAGGACAAGGCCCGCGGCGTGGGCTTCGACTGGGAAAAGCCCGAGCAGGTGTGGGAAAAGGTGCAGGAGGAACTGGGCGAACTGCGCAGCGAAGTGGAGGCCGGTTCGGAAAGGCAGCTCGACGAACTGGGCGACGTGTTCTTCAGTTTGGTGAACTACGCGCGCTTCCTGAAGCTGGACCCCGATGAGGCCCTGGAACGCACGAACAGCAAGTTCATCCGCCGCTTCAAGTTCCTGGAAGCGGGCGCGCGCCGCGATGGCAAGCGGCTGGGCGAAATGACCCTCGCCGAAATGGATGCGTATTGGGAGGAGGCGAAGGAGCGGGGCTGAGGAGGTTCAGTTCCCGCTGCTCCCGATCACCAGGCCCAAGGTCAGGTACCAGGTGAAGTACTGCGCGGCGGTGCTCAGCACATCCGTCTCCTTGTAGCTGTTGCTCAACCCGTAGCTCACGCCGG
>CAZFAW010000188.1:0-5797 GCA_964517015.1 uncultured Chryseobacterium sp. | reverse complement strand
TCATGGCGCTGATGTCCAGGGTCTGCTTGTACCACTCGTAGTTCAGGTCGTCGTACGTCCTGCCTTTGCGCACGTTGGGGCTCATGCCGATCGAATGCAGCAGGAAATCGACGGGGCCGCCGAAATGCCGTTTGCTGTCGGTGAAGAGCTTCTCCAGTTCCTCGTCCTTGGTCGCGTCGGCGCCGATCACCGGGGCTTTCACCGCTTCTGCGAGTTTGTTGATCTCGCCCATGCGCATGGCCACAGGGGCATTGGTGAGCACGATCGAGGCACCCTGGGCATGGGCCAGTTCGGCCACCTTCCAGGCGATGCTCTGCTCGTTCAATGCGCCGCTGATGATGCCGCGTTTCCCCTTCAACAGTCCGTGGGCCATGGTGCAACAGGTTGTGGGCCGAAGATAGACGCGTGGCACGCTCCGGCCGGTCAAGCCGGGCGGCCGCCCCAGATGCGGTACACCGGCACGCCCGCACACAGGATCGCCAGGCCCATCAGCGCGTTGCGGGTGTCGGTCACGAACAGGTTCGCCACGATACCGACGCCGGCCAGTATGAAGAGGCACACGGTTACGGGGTACCATGGGGAGGGCACCGGCCGCGGGGCATGCGGCAGGGTACGCCGGAACACGATCAATGCGATCCCCGCCATGGCGAAGAAGATCCAGTCGGCGAAAACGGCGAACGCCAGCAATTGTGCATAGGTGTTCAGCATCGCGAACACGCAAGCCATGCCGATCTGCAGCGCGATGGCCGCAACGGGTGCATGCGTGCGCGGATGAAGCCTCGCGATCGCCGGAGGGAAGAGCCCATCGGCCGCCATGGCATAGTACACGCGCGGCGCCGTCATCAAACCGAGGTTCAGGAAGCCGAACGTGCTGGCCACCACCAGGGCACTGATGGTGCGATCGCCCCATGTTCCCGCCAGCTCGCCGGCGAGCGCTGCGGCCGGTGTGGAGGTGTCGATCAACCCTTGCATGCCCAAGACATGCACATAGGCCACGGTGATGCCCACGTACACCAGGATCACCGAGCACACCCCGATCAGCACGGCACGCGGGATCGTGCGCACGGGATCCTTCAGTTCCTCGGCCACGAAGCTCAGGTTCTGCCACCCGCCGTAGGTGAACATGACCGGCACCAACGCCGCGAGGAACAAGGACACCGCACCCGTACCGCCGGTACCGGAAGGAACGTGCACCGTGCCTTCGAGCCCCGATCGCTCGGAGAACAGGAAGGCCCCGGCCACCAGTGCCACGAGCGCCAGCGTTTTCGTGAAGGTGATCGAGCCCACCACGATGGCCCCGGGCTTGATCCCCAAGGCATGGAATGCGCCAAGCCCCAGGAGCACCGCTATGCCCATCGCGGTGGCGTGGCCTTCTTCCATGCCGAGCAGGTGCACCAGGTACTGCCCGAAAGTCACCGAGACGGCGGCCATGGCGCCGCTCTGGATCAACATCAGCAACGACCAACCGTGCAGGAAACCGGCCAGGGGATGGAACGCCTTGCGCAGGTAGGCGTATTGACCGCCCACCTTGGGCATCACCGTTCCGAGTTCCGCGAACACGAACGCGCCCGCCAGTGCGATGGCGCCGCCCACCACCCAGGCCAGGATGGTGAGGAAGGGTGTGCGCAGGAGTGCGGCCGTGAGATGCGGGTTGATGAAGATGCCGGAACCGATGATCCCGCTCACCACGATCATTACCGCGTCGAACAACGAAAGGCGCCGGGAGAATCCTCCGCTCATCGCAGGACCGATGGCTGGCCGTGTTCCGTTCGGACCCGATCGAACGGGTCGTTCGCGATCGACCGGCAGGCCCACATGGAGCGATGCCGGATCCGTGCGCTACCGACCATGTCAGCGTTGCTTCAGCAGTTCACGGGCGTTCTCCACCGCGGCGCGGGTGGTCTGCCTGCCGCTGAGCATCTGTGCAAGTGCGTGCACGCGCTCTTCGGCCACGAGGGGTCGGATGTCCGTCGTCACCACTTCGGCCTCATGGTCCTTCGACACCAGCAGGTGCGTATCGGCCTTGCTGGCGATCTGGGGCAGGTGGGTGATCGCGATCACCTGTCGGTCCCCGGCCATGCGCTTGAGGAGGTCGCCCACCCGGGTGGCCGTTCCGCCGCTCACACCGGTGTCGATCTCGTCGAAGATCACTGTGCGCAGCGCCCGGCTTTCGGCGGCGAGGCCGATCAGCGCGAGCATGACACGGCCCAGTTCGCCGCCGCTGGCCGCTTTGTCCAGGGGTTCCGGCGCACGGTCCTTGTTCGCACTGAAGAGCGCACGCACCAGGTCGGTGCCGTTCGGCCCCAGCTCCGATGAGGCGTGCTCGAAATGGAACGTTGCGTGCGGCATGCCCAACTCGCGCAGCAGGGTGGTCACCGTGGCCTGGAGCGGACCCATGGCCTTTGTCCGTGCCGATGAGAGTGCGCCTGCCTGTTGCACGAGGTCCTCCCGCAGCGCACGTTCCTCTTGTTCGGATCGAGCGATCGCATCGCCCAGGGAGCCGATCCGCGTGCAGGCCGCACGCAGGGATTCGCGGGTGGCGATCAGCGCGGCCGCATCGCTCGCCCGGTGCTTGTGCAGAAGGCGCATCAACCGGTCCATGCGCTCGCGCAGGCGGGCCGCCTCCTGTGGATCCACGTTCACGGTTTCGGCCAGGCGCGCGGCCCCATCGGCTATGTCGCTCAATTCGATCCGGGCGCCCTCGATGCGGCGCGCAAGTTCGTCGGCCTCCTTGTCCGTGCTGGCGATGCGCGACAACCGGGCGCGCAAGGCGGAAAGGCTGGAGAGCACGCCCTGATCCCCGCCAAGGCCCTCCTCCACTTCGCGCAGCACGGCGATCAACGTCCCGGCGTTATCGGCCCGCGCGAGCTGTTTCTCCAGTTCCTCCTGCTCATCGTGTCGCAGTTCCGCGGCGTCCAGTTCGTTCAATTGGAAGAGGAGGTAATCTTGTTCCGTTCGCGACCGGGCCTCCTCCTCGCGCATGCGCGCCAGTTCGTTCACCAGCGCACGCCAGTGTGCGTGGCGTTCGGAATACGCATCCACCCGATCCATGATCCCCGCCATGCGGTCGATCAGCCCCAGTTGGAATCCGGGATCGTGCAGCAGCAGGGTTTGATGCTGGCTGTGCACGTGCACCAGGCGCTCACCCAAGTCGCGCAACTGCTCAAGCTTCACCGGCGTATCGTTCACGAACGCACGCGAACGGCCGCCGGGGTCGATCTGACGCCGCAACAGCAGCGGGTCGTCCACCGGAAGTTCATTGGCGCGGCACCAGGCTTCCAACGCGGCGTCCTTCACCTGCACCTCCAGTTCGATCACACAGCGCTTCGCCGGATCGCGCACCATGCCGGCCTCGGCGCGATCGCCCATGGCCAGGCCCAGGGCGCCGATCAGGATGCTCTTGCCGCTGCCGGTCTCGCCGGTGATGATCGTCAGGCCACGGCCCAGTTCCAGTTCAAGCCGGTCGATCAGCAGGTAGTTGGAGATCGCGATCCGCGTGAGCATGGGACGAAGATGCGGAGGAACCGCGCTCGTTCGGGCGCGTTCGTGCACGAGGCGGAAGGTCGGGCCTCAGCTGCCCCGCATCATGCCCTGGTACTTGCTGATGTTCCCGGGATCGATGATCTGCAGCGTGTTGTAGAGCTTGTTCTTATCCGTGGGCGGCACGGGCTTGAAGATCTCCACCAACTCGTTGCTCTTCGCATTGAAGAAGACCTGGAGCGTGTAGCTCGACGGTTTGGCCTGGTGCACGCTTTTCAACTTCTCCACCGCGGCGGTGATCGCCTTTTGTGCATCGGCGGGCGATGCGGCCAGTTGGTCCATGCCCAGGCGGTGGTAGTCGTACAGACACTCGCGGAAGGGACGGAAGACCGCCTGCAATTGGTTGTCGATGAGCCAATAGCGGTTCTTGTTGCTCTCCGAAGCCTTCCACCCGATCCCCCCGCTCCCTTGGGCGTTGCTCACGACCTGTTGCGCTTCGTTGTACAGCTCCGTACCGCCCAGCGGCTTGAAGCTGTCGCCGTCCAGGCCGAGCACGAAGTAGGCGTAGAAGCCGAGTATGCTGCTGAGGTCCGAGGTGAAGCGGTCCGGGTTGAATTCGATGGCGGCGTTCTCCAGGTATTGGAACTGCACGTCGTTGTCCACCAGATCGATCACCGGGCTGTTGTAATCGGTGCCGTACACGGGTCGCGCATAGATCACCTGCAGGGTGCCTTCGAATCGGTCGGAGGCCGGCTGGCTGTTGATCGTGAGCAGGAGGTTCAGGTCGATGCGTTCCGACGGGGTGTAGTTGAAGCTGGTCCATCGGCGCGTGTTCATGAACTCGCGGATGGAGCCCTCCATGGCACGCCATAGCTCCGGCCGTGCATTGGCCACCTGCGGGGCCACGACGCTCACCTGGCAATTGAACTCCTGCGCCTGTGCGCCGAGCGGCACCAGTGCCATCAGGAACAACGATCTCTTCAACGCATCACGCATCGGCGAACAGGGTTTCCAAGCGGTCCAAGATAGCGGCTGCTACGCGGGCCTTGCTCATCAACGGAAGCGGTTCCGGCTTCGTACCCCGGCCAAGCAGGGTCACCTTGTTGGTGTCGTGCCCGAATCCGGCACCGGGGTCCTCCAGGGAGTTCATCACGACAAGGTCCAGGTTCTTCCGCTCCAGTTTGTCCGCGGCGTGGCGCATGGCGTCGCGGGTTTCCAGGGCGAACCCCACCAGCTTCTGTTGCTGCTTCTCACCGCCCATCCAAGCGAGGATGTCCTCGGTGGGTTCGAGGGGAAGGGTTCCGATCGCTTCGCTCTTCTTCAACTTGTGATCGGCGGTGTGCACCGGCCGCCAATCGGCCACGGCCGCACTGAGCAATGCTGCATGGCAGTGCGGGAAGCGAGCCTTGCACGCGGCGCTCATCTCCGCGGCGGTGGTCACGTCCACCCGGTGGATGCCCGCTCGATCGGTGACGAGGGCGACCGGGCCTGTCACCAGGTCCACGATCGCGCCACGCAACGCCGCTTCTTCCGCGAGTGCGAAACCCATTTTGCCGGTGCTCCGGTTGCCGATGTAGCGCACCGGATCGATCGCCTCCTGGGTCGGTCCGGCTGTGATCAGCACGCGGCGTCCGGCCAGCATCGACCTTCCCATGAGCGCGGCCTGCAGCGCTGCCACGATGGTCGCCGGTTCGCTCATGCGACCTTCGCCTTCAAGCCCACTGGCCAACGGCCCGCTCTCCGGACCGATGCGGTGCACGCCGCGCTCCTGCAGGATCGCCAGGTTGCGTTGGGTGGCCGCATCGCGGAACATCTCCAGGTCCATGGCCGGCGCCACGAACACCGGGCAGGTGGCGCTCAGGTAGCAAGCCATGAGCAGGTTGTCGCTCAGCCCGTGAGCCATTTTGGCCAGGGTGCTCGCGGAGAGTGGTGCGACCAGGAACACGTCGGCCCAACGCGCCAGATGCACATGGTCGTTCCAAGTACCGTCGCCTTCGCGCTTCACGAAGTCGGTGAGCACGGCGTTCCCGCTTACCGTGCTGAGCGTGAGCGGCGTTACGAAATCGTGCGCGGCAGGGGTCATGACCACCCGCACCTGGGCGCCGGCTTTCACCAGTTCGCGCACCAATGCTGCGCTCTTGTACGCCGCAATGCTGCCGGTCACACCCAGCAGCACGTTGCGTGGTAAGGAAAGGGACATGGCCGTGGTGGCCGGGCGACCGACCTACTTGGTCTCCGCAGGCGGCAGTTGGGCCGCGGCGTCCTCCTGGCGGCGCCATACGATCTTGCCTTCTTCCAGCTCCTGGATGGCAATGGC